>DAOWLL010000473.1 GCA_030641945.1 Gammaproteobacteria bacterium
ATTAATGGGGACGAGAAGTCTCGCTCCCTATTTTGGCAGCGGCATATATACCTGGAGCGCCCTGATTGCGGTCACTCTCGCAGCATTGGCGCTGGGTTACTCATTTGGCGGACGACTCGCAGACCGCCTGCCCCGCACTGATATTCTGTACAGCCTGTGCCTTGCAGCTGGCCTGTGGACATTATCTATACCATTGCTTGCCAGACCCCTGCTTCCCGCGATGATACTCATTTCTGATATTCGACTCGGCGTATTGTTATCCAGCAGCATACTCTATTTCCCCAACCTGTTTCTGCTGGGCGCAATAGGACCTTTTGTTATTCGATTAATAGCCAGGCAGCGTGAAACCGTTGGCTCCGTCAGTGGACGTGTGTTTGCAGTTTCAACTGTTGGCAGTCTATTAGGGGCGCTGGTTACCGGTTTTGTGCTGATACCCAACTATGGCGTACAGGCTATTTTTACATTTTGCGGTACATTGCTTATAGTCCTGGCAATACTGGGCAACTTCCGGCCGAAGTTCATCGGCTATGCACTTGCACTGATTGCCATGTTTGTTTCAATATTATTGCTCACTGGCAACAAAAAAGATTCAACTTCATCCATAGAAATACTGGAACAAATGCCGAGCTTCTATGGACAGCTGCAGGTTATAAGCAAGCATGGAGAGAAATCACTACTGGTGGATGGTATTGGTCAAAACTATGTTTTCGAAAATGATATCTATACCACTGCATATATAAACTTCATTGCTGCGCTGCCCGCGCTAAGACAAGAACCGGTTAGCTCCGAGCAGAAAGCGCTGGTAATTGGCCTGGGTGCTGGCCAGCTCCCAATGCTGCTTCAACAAAGCGGGCTTTCAGTCGAAGCAGTAGAAATCGACCCGAAAGTTGGCGAGATGGCAGAAAGGCATTTTGATTTTAAGCTGCCGCCCGAGCAAATCCATTACATGGACGGGCGGTTGTTTCTGCTGCGCAATAAAGACGCTTTTGAATATATCGTGATTGATGCTTTTAGCGCTGAACAAATTGCATGGCACCTGGTTTCACTGGAGGCATTAAGGCAAACAAAAGCCCGCCTGACAAAAACAGGTGTACTGGCTATCAACGTTACTTCGGTCGCATCTGGTAAAGATATTGCTGCACTGCAGCATACACTACAATCAGTATTTCCAGCTGTTCGTACATTCAGCCTTGATGATGGAGATAAGCTGACGAGTATCGTCTTCCTGGCTTCCAGCTTGCCTGTTCATCTCTCCACCAGTAATACTTCGCTCGCTGATTCACAACTGGACGATGCAAACCAGTTTATTGCCGGTGAAATGCCTGATCTCGATAGTGATGTCCTGCTGACTGATGACTTCAACCCAATCGGCTATCAGCGTAAACAGGTACAGCTTCTATGGCGCGACGCAATGATTGACTACCTTGGAGACGAGAACCTCGACTGGTTGACGCTATAAACAGATTTGCCTGATCGTCGTTTTTACCTGAAAATACGCGCACTTATTACTTAGCACGAGAATTATTATCATGGCGATGTCTGTAGAACGCACTTTATTTGCCTTTGGCGGCACCATGGTGATGGCAACCAGCCTGCTGGCCCTTTTCCATCATCCCTACTGGACCTGGTTTACCCTTTTCATCGGTTTCAATTGCTTCCAGAGCTCGTTTACCGGCTTCTGTCCACCATCCTGGCTGATGAAGAAAGTCGGATTAAAGACCGAGGCGCAACTGGCACTTGGGGAATAGCTTTGTGATCAGGTAGCCCGGATGTAATGCAATGGAATCCGGGGTTACCGTTCCGGCCAGGTAGATCCCGGATTCCGCGTTGCTCCATCCAGGCTACGAATTTTTCACCGCAAAGACGCAGAGGGCGCAAAGGTTATTTTAGGCAACAGCAGCAGCGACTTTAGTCGCGTACATCTATTCGCGGTTAAAACCGCTCCTACAAAACAATAGAAGTTCTTTGCGGCCTCTGCGCCTTTGCGGTGAGATATTTACGTATTCAATATCTGATCGCTCCCGGATCTTGCATTGCTGCATCCGGTCCACGATATTTCTGGCGTTGTTTCTCGTCCTTCTACCCTCGCTAGCTTGCTTCGCGCGAGGCGCGTTTGCGTTCATGCTCCTTGAGGAATTTCTTGCGCACGCGAATTGCGTTCGGGGTCACTTCTACCAGTTCATCATCATCGATAAACTCCAGCGCCTGCTCCAGGGAGAAACGAATTGGCGGCGTCAGGATAATGTTCTCGTCAGTTCCAGCTGCACGAATATTGGTCAGCTGCTTGGCCTTCAGCGGATTCACTACCAGGTCATTGTTGCG
>DAOWLL010000613.1 GCA_030641945.1 Gammaproteobacteria bacterium
ATTACGGACATCAAAATACCGCAGAAGAAGGCACAGATTATCGAACAAACCGAAAAGAAAGTAGCCAAAATACTTAAGAACTACGATAATGGAGTTTTGACTGAGGGAGAAAGGTATAATCAGGTTGTCGATGCCTGGACCAACGCCAGAGTCGCTGTAACAAACGAAATGATGAGAGGGCTTAAAAATGATACTACTGAGGACGGACAGCCATACCTCAATCCAATCTTTCTCATGAGTGATTCTGGCGCACGAGGAAGTGTAGATCAGATTCAGCAGTTAGCGGGAATGAGAGCGCTAATGGCAAAGCCCAGCGGCGAGATTATCGAAACGCCGATTAAGGCAAACTTCAGAGAGGGAATGACAGTCCTTGAGTACTTCAGCTCAACGCACGGGGCACGTAAGGGACTTGCCGATACTGCACTAAAAACTGCTAATTCAGGATATCTTACGAGGAAGCTTATCGATGTTGCCCAGAATATGATTGTGATTGAAAGAGACTGCCAGACGCTTCAGGGAATTACCAAAGGCATAGTCAGCAGTGGTGAACAGGTTGAGGTGCCTCTTTCACAGCTTATTATCGGCAGAACCGCAAGAGACAATATTCGTAACCCGATTATGGACGAAATGATTGTACGCGAGAATGAGGTCATCAACCATGAAGCGGCGGCAAAGATTGAAGCTTTGGGGCTTGATGCCATCAGAATTAGGAGCACCCTGACCTGTGACAGTCCGTTTGGTGTTTGTGCAAAGTGTTACGGATGGGATATGAGTACGGGGAAATTGATTGAAGAAGGTTCGGCGGCTGGCATCATTGCGGCACAGTCCATTGGGGAACCTGGTACACAGTTGACACTGCGAACATTCCATACCGGTGGTGTCGCAGAAAGAGCCATTCTTGAACGCGAGCAGAAGGCCACGTACGCAGGAAGTGTGCAGTATCGTGATATCAATGCTGTTTCCATCAAGCGGAGTGGTAGTAAAGTAGAGATAGTCGCGCTGAAACGTAACGGCGAAATTGCTATTCTTGATGCAAAAGACAGGGAATTGGACCGATTCAAAGTGCCATATGGCGCCATTGTTTTAGTTGATGACGGCCAGAAAATTAAAGCCGGATCTGTGTTATTCCAATGGGACCCGCACCGTACACCAATATTGGCAGAGGTGGCAGGGCTTATACGTTTTGTTGATATTATTGAAGGCGAGACGATTGGAATTGAGGAAGAGCGAAAAGGCCAGGTTGGCAGACCCATCGTAATCGAGCATAAAGGCGATAAGCATCCGCAAATCATTATCGAAGACAAGGATGGCAAGATACTCGACGTTCATTATCTGCCTGCCGGGGCCAGAATCGAAGTTGATGAGGGTCAGGGTGTCCAGGCTGGCCAGTTGCTTGCCCATCAGCCCCGAGCATCCGGCGGTACCCAGGATATCACAGGTGGTTTACCCAGAGTTACCGAAGTGTTCGAGGCGCGCAAACCCAAGGATCCCGCCGCAATGGCTGAGATCAGCGGTCGGGTTGAGTTGCGAAGTGATAAGCGCAAGGGTAAAATGACGATTATAATACGTTCCGAATCGGGAATGGAAAAAGAGCACCACGTTCCACGTGACAGACACCTTAATGTTCACACCGGTGACCTTGCTGAAGCAGGAGATGCCCTTACAGAC
>DAOWLL010000314.1 GCA_030641945.1 Gammaproteobacteria bacterium
GGGCATTATCATGGGCCTACCCACTGTATTTGGGGAAGTCCCATTAATATTTTCAGGGCTGCGCCATTCTTGCCTGATTAGTTTCTAAATTAACAGGAATAAACCCGCAATAAAAACGCGCAACGCCAGCAGTAAACTTCAATACAGGCGCTGAACCCTTCTTCATATCGAGCTCCAGTAGCTTCATCAAATGACATGGCTTTAGATAAAACATCAAAGTCATCGATGACATTAATCTGTATATCATCTAGCCCCTGCCCTTTTATGCATTCAGCCTGCCACGGCGGAGCTAGCGATGATAAAGTAGTGAGTGACAAAATCGGATGAAAAGATCTGTCAGTTCAGATCGATAACGAGCATGCATGACCGGCACAGGGTGGTACTCAATATGAAAGTCAACAAGCAGAAGAGTTAACAGGATTTAACGCATGAAAAGTCTCTGGTCCGACACTAGCGCTGACGAATTTGCAGATAGTCCATTACAACTCAGGGTCTATAGCTCCCGGCTTCTTGGTCAGCAAGCTGACCTGGTACTCCACGGTGGCGGCAATACCTCCGTAAAGATCACAGAAAAAAATCTCTTTGGTGACGACGAAGAGATTCTTTATGTAAAAGGCAGCGGCTGGGACCTGGGTGATATCGAAATCGAAGGATTTGCACCCGTTAAGCTGGAGATATTGCAACACATGGCTGGCTTCGACCATCTCAGTGATTCGGACATGGTGCGCATGCAAAGAGCGGCGATGACTGATCCCTATGCACCTAACCCGTCTGTTGAAGCAGTGCTACACGCGATAATCCCTTTTAAATATGTTGACCACACCCATGCGGATGCCGTCGTCACCATCAGCAACACACCCGGCGGTGAAGAAAAGATCAACGAAATATATGGTGACAGGGTTCTGATCGTGCCCTTTGTTATGCCGGGTTTTATACTCGCAAAAAAGATTTATCAGATGACCAGGGAAATCGACTGGGCACAGTACGACGCCATGGTGCTGCTTAATCATGGCGTGTTTACTTTCGATGATGATGCCAGGCGCTGCTACGAAAAAATGATCGACCTTGTTAGCCGTGCGGAACGCTACATCGATGACCACGTCGAGCCACCGAAAGCCGCACAGGCAACGGGAGCTATTGACAGCTCTGGAGTTGATCTACAGACGCTGGCAAAGACAAGAAAACAGGTCGCCGCACTCAGAGGCACGGCCGTTTATGCGCTGTTTGATGACAATGCAGAAGCCCGTTCATTTGCCGGCCTGGGTGATGTAGACACCATTGCAACTCGTGGACCGCTGACACCTGACCATATTATCCGCACCAAGCAGTCGCCACTGATTATTCAGGCCGCTGCTGCCGGTGAAGTCAGCGGGACCGAGGACTATGCCGCTGCATACCAGGCCTATTTTGATAGCCATGCAGACGGGCACCAGGTCTGTCTCGACCGGGCGCCAAGATGGGCGGTATGGAAACAGCACGGCCTGGTTTCATTCGGGGCCACACTGAAAGAAGCCGGCATTATCACAGATATTTGCCGTCATACCATAAAGGCGATCCAGCTGGCTGAAAAACTGGGGGGCTGGCAAACGCTTCCCGCCAGGGACCTGTTCGAGATGGAGTACTGGGAACTGGAGCAGGCAAAATTAAACAAGCACAAAGCACGCCCCGAGTTACAGGGAAAAGTCGCACTGGTCACCGGCGCAGCCAGTGGTATCGGCAAGGCATGCGTAGAAGCCTTGCTCGAAAGAGGCGCTGCCGTTGCCGCACTGGATATTGATCCTGCAATCAACGGCCTGTTTGGTCGTGATGAAGTGCTGGAAGTCCTGTGTGATGTTACAGCGGGTGCAGCGCTAAAACATTCGGTTGTAAACACAGCCAGGCGGTTCGGCGGACTGGACATCGTGGTCAGCAATGCAGGCGTTTTTACAGCTAACGAAAATATCGAAGACATGGATGATGACAGCTGGCGCTTGAGCATGGATGTAAACCTGACCAGCCACCAGCGCTTGATGAAGTATTGCGTACCCTTGCTGAGGCACGGCATCGATCCGGCCATCGTGATCATTGCTTCGAAAAATGTACCGGCCCCGGGCCCGGGTGCCAGTGCCTATTCAGCTGCTAAAGCAGGACTCACACAACTTGCCCGGGTCGCCGCCTTAGAACTCGGCAAGGACAATATCCGTGTTAACACCATTCACCCGAACGCGGTTTTCGACACCGGGGTGTGGACGGATGAAATGCTGCAGGGCCGCGCGAAAAGTTACGGCATGAGCGTGGCTGAATACAAGGCAAATAACGTATTGCATACGACGGTCACTTCAAAAAATGTCGCTGAAATGGCGTGTGCCATGGCAGGTACAACATTCGCAAAAACCACGGGGTCACAGGTGCCGGTAGACGGCGGCAACGAACGGGTCATTTGACCCGCATATTGTATGAAGGATTTGGAATTTAGGGGCAAGCTGGCAAAGCAGGTTGGACGATCGCCCGCAGATGCATAGCAATAGCTATGGATAAAGGGGGATCGTTTTAGCCCGCATTTCTCACCCGGGGACGAGATGATCACGCAGAGATTTGGATTCACAAAGGATTTTACGAAGAAGTGGAATAACCATGTGTATTTCCGACTGAGTAAAATGCTTTGTGGATTCAAAGATCAAGTGAGGGCTCGTCCATCGGGTGAGAAATGCGGGCTGTATGCGCCGCCAGGTTGTTCGTCTCATCCATGAGACTCACCCCTTCGGGGCTAACGCGATATTTTGTTCCTGACAAAATATTGTTCATAAAACCACACGGACAAACTGTAACATGTTAAAAGCCATTAAATTTTCTGTAACTACTTGTAACATCATTCACAATCGATCATTCCACGTCTGCCTTCGTGCAATATGCGGGTTAACGGGGACCGGGGAATGAAAGTCGAAGGCAGGGATTACCGGACAGTCTGGATGGAAGGCGATAGTGTTTGTCTTATCGAGCAGAACCTGCTGCCGTTCGAATTTAAAATATTCAAAGCAGCAAATTACAGGGACACCTGCATGGCAATATCGACCATGATTGTCAGGGGCGCTGGTGCTATCGGTGCAACAGCAGCTTATGCAATGGCACAGGCATTTGTTGAAAGCGGCAATGATCCCGGCTACGTCGAAAATGCACGGCAGCAAATCAGGAATACGCGGCCCACGGCACAAAACCTGTTTTACGCTGTCGAGCGTGTCTACCTTGCAGGCCAGCTGTCAACACAACAGGCTGTCAATGAAGCGCATCTAATTGCCGATGAAGATGCCGACGCATGTAAAACAATCGGTGAACTGGGCAATGATTTAATCATCGACGGCAGCAATATCGAAACACACTGTAATGCAGGCTGGCTGGCCTTCGTCGA
This sequence comes from Gammaproteobacteria bacterium, assembly GCA_030641945.1. GTDB lineage: Bacteria > Pseudomonadota > Gammaproteobacteria > SZUA-229 > SZUA-229 > JABDQW01. The sequence goes on from DAOWLL010000314.1 coordinate 3,386, forward strand.
TTACGGCTCGGCAGTTTCGCCTGTATATGCCGCACACAAAAGCGGCAAGCATGTTTTTGTTTATGTCGATGAAACAAGGCCCAGAGGCCAGGGTGCCCGGCTCACCGCGTGGGAGCTGAATAATGAACATGTACCCCACGTTATCATTGCGGA
>DAOWLL010000256.1 GCA_030641945.1 Gammaproteobacteria bacterium
AGATAAAGCAGTGCATATCGCCCGGGGTGACCGGCCCCGTTGTTGTTGCATTTGCTGGATTCTGTATGCGCACATCAAAACTGCTCGCCGTAATGTTTTGTATTCTCACCACAGCTGGGACACTCGCAATCGACGGCAAGTTGTAGGTGCAAACCGGAATCGCATTAGTATAGGTATTTTCCAGGCTCACCGTCTGGAATGTATCGCCGACGTTCGGGATCGTGACAACCTCGAGATCACTGGTTACGATTACCGCCCACACTGAAGCAGACACAGACAGCAATATATTCAGTATCGAGAACTGTAATAAATTGTTAAACAAGCCTTTCATTAAAAATCTATTAATCCAATAAATTCAATAACATTCCCGCTCAAAGCCAAAGGTTAGATGCTGATTGCATACAATTCTTGCTTATACTCGCCAGAATATTGACCTGGCACGCCAATATCAAACATAAGCTATTGATATATAGATAAGAATAGACTCAATACAGCAATTTACAGGTGATTTGCAGCTTTTTGAGCCAATTCTGGCAGTTAAATTGCAGGTGATAATACGAACGCGCAGAAATAGCCGACAAGCAGCGGTGTTCAGATTAGCGGTCTAGCGAGTGATCAACGCACGACCAGTAGAGGGCAGTTGAGACTGTTCAGGCTTTGTTTCAGTGATGGCATCTGCAGTAGCTGATTATCACGCTCAAGTATCAGCACCGCACTGTTTGTATCGGTCAGTATTTCCATCAGGTCGGCCAGTGATCCATCTGCCATATGAATAAAGTGCACACGTGCTGCATCCTTGCCTAATTGTGTCATTGCCAGTTCCCGCAGACGTGCTGTTTCAATAGCGTCTTCAGCAGGCAACAGTATATTGAGTTCTCTATCAGGATCGGTTGCAAGATTGATTGCAGTTTCAAGCGCACGCGCTGAGGCATCAGTACCGCTAAACAATACACTCACCGCAGTGTACCTTGCAGGCAAGGCCCTGCTTCGTGTTAATGCCGCACCCAGGCGCGTCAAGGCGAACACATCCGCTTCGATACCAGCTGCAAGCAGATCATTGTCTATCGACCCACGCCAGGTCCTGAAAGACCACACCACATTATGCCGCGCTGCCTGTTCGCTGAGCAGACGTTCAGCGCGGCGCGCAAGGGCACGTAACTCCTGTTCCATTCGCGCCAGGTTGATTACATCCTCAGAGCGGGAAACTGACCTTACCTCGCGCAAGAAAGGCAATTCTGCGACTTGAATCAAATCAATATCTTCAACAAAAATTCCTTCAAGTTGTGCTCCCGTACGCTCAGCCAGGCGTACTGCCTGCTCCAGCGCCTGGGTACTGATTTCAAATGCATCAAGTGTTACGGCGATTCGTCTCATCGTGGTTTCTTTATACACATTGATTAGTCTTCACTGCCTTTACTGTCATCTTCGCTCTTGCCCGGCCTGTCGAAGCGTTTCAACTGCATGGAAAAATGTATCAGCCGGTCTTCGACCAGGCGGTTTATACTGTCATCAGTAAATTTGCCGCCTGCATCACGTACACCGGCATCGACACCCGTGAGCAACTCAATACCTTCATCAACCGTACTCACCGGGTAAACTGAAAACTTGCCGGCCTCGACAGCGGATACCACATCGTTTCGCAGCATCAGGTGCTTTATGTTTGTTGCAGGAATCAGCACACCCTCTTCTCCGCTGAGACCACGGCTGTTGCACAGGTCAAAAAACCCCTCAATTTTTTCATTGACACCACCGATGGCCTGAATTTCACCGTGCTGATTGACCGAACCGGTAACTGCCAGTGATTGCCTGATCGGCACATCGGCCAGGGCCGACAGCAGTGCATACAGTTCAGCAGAAGATGCACTGTCGCCTTCAATACCACCGTAGGATTGCTCAAATACCAGGCTGGCAGACAGGGACAACGGATAATCCAGCGCATAACGCGCACCTAGAAAATGCGACAGTATCAACACACCCTTGGAATGAATCGGGCCACCCATTTTGACTTCGCGCTCGATATCAACAACGCTGCCCTTGCCAAGGCGAACGCGTGCACTGATACGTGATGGCCGGCCAAAACTGAATCCTCCCAGCATCATCACAGACAATCCATTGATCTCGCCGACCCTGCTGCCTGCAGTATCGATCATGATCGTGCCGCGCTGAGTTTCTTCCTGTAAACGTTCACGTATACGGTCGGCACGGTGGACCTGCGCATCAATGCTATGCTGTACATCAACTGCATTTACTGTTGATTCGCCGCGTTCGCGTGCCCAGTAGTCACTCTCCTGCATCAGGTCCTGTATCGAGCGCATGTGCGTAGTGAGCTTTTCATTATCATCAGCAATGCGCGCACTGTGATCGATAATGCGGGCCACAGCATCGCGGTCGAATGGCAGCAGTTGCTGTTTACGGGCCAGCGTCGCGAGCAAGCGGGCATATTGCTGCTGGCTGTTGTCAGACCTGTCCATCTGGCTGCCGAAGTCCACCTGCACTTTAAACAGGTCCGCAAACTCCGGATCGTAATATGAAAGCAGGTAGTAAATAATCGGCTCACCCATAAGGATGACTTTAACGTTCAGCGCTATTGACTCCGGATCAAGCGAGACGGTGCTAATCAGACTCGTGATTTGTCCAAGTGATTCAATATTCACCTTTCCTGACTGCAGCGTCCTCTTGAGCGCATCCCACGCAAATGGCTGGGTCAAGACCTTGATAGCATCCAGTAACAGGTAGCCGCCATTGGCACGGTGCAGGGCGCCTGCCTGGATCATGGTGAAATCTGTCAGCAACGCGCCCTGCAGCGCCTGGTGTTCCACACGGCCAATCAGGTTGTTGTAACTGGGAAGCGACTCGTAGATCACCGGTGCTCCAGCGTCGACATCATGCGCCAGCAATACATTGACCCGGTACCGGTTAAACCAGTGCATTTCTTCTTCCTGGCCTGGCAACTCAATACCAAACAACGAGGTACGCCGCTGCTCTTCGGGCAGGAATTTTCGAAAGTTGCCGATGATGTCTTCTTCTACATCATCCAGGTAATCAACAACTTTTGGCTGATGCTGATAGGACTCACGTAACACATCGATTCTGTGGGTGACGACACCGGCGGCCATCTCGCGGTTTAATTCAGCAAATTTTTGCCTGCTTTGTTCCTGCCATTGTGGCGCCTTGTGCAGTGTTTCGCGCAGCTCTTCCTGCAAGGCATTTGAATCATCTTCTATGTGCTTGCGTTCTTCCTCGGGTAACTGGCGAAATTCTTTTGGGAATATCGGTTTGCCGTCGCGCATCGGCGCCAGCGTAAAGCCAGTCGGCGTACGCATCAGCATGATGTTTTTTGCTTCGGCTTTCTTGTTGAGCGACTCGAACGCCTGCTCCTGGCGTTCATTCAGCTCCTGATCGATTGCTTCGGCGCGCGTAGTGTATTCGTCACTTTGAAAGACCTCCTGTACGGTGGCTCCCAGCTCTTCAATCAGCATGTCCATATCTTCATGCAGCTGCACGGCCTTGCCCGGCGGTAGCTCGAGCGCGCGGGGTTTTCGATGATCGGCAAAGTTATTGACATAGCACCAGTCCGGCGGCACTGCTTCGCCTGACGCATGCGTTTCAACATAATGTTGAATGAATGCCTGTTTACCGGTGCCGGCCGGACCCAGCGCGAACAGGTTGTAGCCATTCTGCTGGATGCCAATACCAAAATTAACCGCTTCGACAGCCCTTGGCTGGCCGATCAATTCAGCGAGATCTTCCAGTTCTGCGGTTGTTTCGAACTTTAATTGCTTTGCATCACAACGACGATAGAGCGCGTTGGATTCCAGTTTTTTTACCGGCATAGACATCTTCTCCATTTGATTGCACGGGGAATGTTCAGTTAACTCCTGCATCCAGGCCAGAGCCTCTCAATTGCCACTATAGCGGGACTGATGCACAGGTCAATTGATCTGTATCACCTGAACCGGGAATCCAGCACAACAAGCTATGATACCGCGAAAAATGCTAAAATCCGCGCCATGAAAACACCCGCGCACAAAACCGAGCTGCT
>DAOWLL010000301.1 GCA_030641945.1 Gammaproteobacteria bacterium
CTCGAACACGCCTGCTTCGCGGTCGCCGGCAACCGAACGCACCGTTGTAATCAGTACGAATACCGGCAGGATGGCCATGGTGATCTGCAGGTAAGTGACCAGTACGCGGGACAATCCACTGAACCCCATCACGCGCGACTCGGTCAGGCCCGACATGAACAGTGCAACGATAACGCCACCGAACACCAGCGTATAAACCATGAACCAGCGCGAACGCAGCGATTCGGAGATGTCGGTTTTAGCTGCGAGTAACAGGTGTTTCATTGGTTTTTCATAGGATTGTGACCACCGTGGCGATGGTGTTCGCTCTCGGCCTTGTTGATGTGTGCTATTGCCTGTGAAAAATCAAGTGCAGCCTCAGCGGCTTCTGCCTGTGCTCCCAGGCCGTAATTCATCGGACTGATTTTACCTGTCACATAGCTTGCCTTGCGGGCGTCGATCCATTCACCATTGCGGTGATCTGCCACCCAGATTTCAGTGTGCGCGTCGTCCTTCCAGTCCTGCTGCTGCAGCCAGATCACAGCACAGCCGATATCATCAAACTTGTACAGTTTATTTTTTTCACCGGCTGGCGCACCACGAACCTGTGCCGCATAGTTGCGGTCACCGACTGCCATATTGCAGCGCGTACAGGTTTCACGGTCCCAGCGAACCTCGCCCGGGCCGGTAAGCTCTTGCGGTGAACAGGCCGCCAGCATCAAAAAGAAAAAACTAGGCAGTATGCGCGTGTACATCTGCACCGTCTTCTTTATTGTTCTCATCAAGTTGTATGCCTTTTAACAGTGCTGCGTAACGTGATAGCACACCAAGAAACCTGAGCCTGTCCGGGCCGGCGATGTCACCGCGCCAGACACGGCCGCCCTCGCTGTCAACAAAGCCCCATTCACGAATGGTTTCTGCAAAGGCCGAGTCGGACCGGCTCAGTGTCAGGCAGCACACCAGCACACTGGCCAGGTCGATCTGGTCTGCAACATGATCATTGAGCACGATATCGCCCTGATCCAGCTCGATTACACGGTTGACCAGCGCAGCCACCTCGTCCAGCCGGTGGCTTGAAATAATCATCGCTGCGTGCTGCTGTTTTTCTGCGAGCAACTGAAAAAATGTGTGCCTGGCTTCGGGATCAAGGTTGGCGGCCGGTTCATCCAGCACCAGCAGGTCGGTATCCCGGCCCAGTGCGATACTGATCAACAGCTTCTGCTTCTGGCCGCCGGAGAGTTTATTGAATGGCCGGCGTCGTATCTGTGTAATATCCAGACCAAGCAGGCTGCATATATCAACCATTCTCTCCGGTTTCGACTCACACACACCCGCTGCAAATCCAAGCAATTGACCAACCGGCATTTTCAACGGTGGTGATAACTGCGGGACGAAGCCGATACGTTTCAGGACCTCGGTTCGATTCGCCCCCGGTTCAAGACCATCGACGGTGATTTTCCCCTGAAAGTTATACTCGCCCAGCAGGCAACGTATCAAGGTTGTCTTGCCGGCGCCGTTAGAACCCACCAGCGCAATGCGGTCGCCATGCTTGATATCGAGATCGATATTATTCAACACCCGGACACGGTGAAACTGCTTGGAAACCTGACTAATACTGATCATTTGAGCAGCTGCCCCAGGCCCTTGAACTCGAGATTGAGTGACTGGGTTGGACAGGCATCGACGCAGCGCCCACAATGCGTGCAATCCGCGCCGATAAACATGTCCACTTCTGTAGCGCGGCCTTTCACCACCAGATCCAGCACATGCGGCACCTCGCAGACTTTCTTGCACTCGGCTTCGTGGAAGCATTTTGAAAGATTGTAGGTGACCTTCAAGGGTGATACCGCGCCGACCAGGCCATAGGTCAGGCCGATCGGACAGGCATATCGGCACCAGGCTCGTTTTGAATAGAAGATCTCGAACAGCAGCAGAGTTGCGACCCAGACCAGTGCAACGCCAGGACCGTAGATCAGCGCCCGGCTCAGGATGCCGGTCGGTGAAATGGTTTCAAATACCGTGTAGCCGGTAACGACTGCGAGCAGCGCGAAAACTATCCAGAAAAACGTACGCACCCTGCGGTCAAACGGATGGTCCTTGACGATTTTCTTTTTGGCCAGGTAGTCGTGTGCCATCTCCGCCCACTCGGCGAGCAGATGATAGGGGCACACCCATGAGCAGAATGTGCGCCCGCCCAGCAGCCACCACATGATCAATACCGTGGTGGTACCGATCATCAGGTTGATCACCACCTCTTTGTAGGCAAGCATGACCTGCAATGCTGAATTCAGGTCAGCCATGTGAAAACCGACAAAGCGTGATGCGGTGAGTGCACCTTCGAGCATCTGGATATCGAGCTGAAAGGAAACCACGAATAAAAGGTTGACTACAAGCAGTACTGTCCATCGCCGCCGCCGCCACTTCTCGGGTATCTTGTTCTGGGCCTTGTGCGCAATTTCGATATGGATGGCCTCGATGCGGCTCTTGTCCGCCCTCTGTTCGGCATGCAAGGTTTTGGCTTCCGGTGTGTAATCATCCGCTTGCGGCCTCTTCGGGTCTGCACCGAGCAGCACGGCGACTGACTGGATCAGGTGATTCATGCCATCATCCCCCTGCTTTCGGCATTGTCCATGACGATAACAGCCGGTTCGGGCGGACAGATCATTTCACAGACACCGCAGCCGACGCAGCCATCCAGTATCACCGGTCGCTTGCGAACGATGCCGTCTTCACTTTCAATGGATTCGAGTTTTATCGCATGCTGCGGCGGGCACTGGTTTTCATCACCCGATGGCGGCTTGCCTGCTTCGCACTGGGCTATACGGATCTCGATCGGACACTGCCTGACGCACAGATCACAGAGTTCAAGATCATAGGGATATTCGCTGACCCTGATCGGGTTCCAGCGATCGACATCCTCATAACGCAACTTGCCCTTGAATGACGCACCGCGCGCCTGCCCCTTGAAGCCCACGCCCATGACAGCCAGGCACTGTTTTTCATTGACCACGCGGGCGATGGCCATATCTGTCTCGTGCGAGTAGTTGATGTGGTGCGTTAATGCACCGGTAGGACAAGCCAGCACACACTGCAGGCCGTCACAGGAAAAGTCGCATGCCTGTACACGCGTATCGACATACGGTGTGCCAATGCCGAAACCTTCATCAAGCTCCGCCAGCTTTATCGCATTCACCGGGCACACCTGCACACACTGTCCGCACTTGATGCAGGATGCTAGAAACTCTTGCTCTTTCAGGGCACCGGGTGGCCGTGTGCGCTCCCGCCAGCGCCTGACCACAGGTATGTAACCCAGCAATGATACGCCCACAATACCCACACCCAGAACGACCGTACGCAGAAATTGCCTGCGGGCTTTTTGTTTAGCGCGTGGTGATCTTCTAGGTTTGGCCATCAGTTATATAAATTAATAGTTTGGTGTCTTCAACAATCACTGCAGCTTCATTCGTGATGATATCTTAGCCACAGAGACAGAGATAATTTATAACGAATAACGAATAACGAATAATTTTTTAAATTCCCAACACAGTCTATAAGAAATATTATTCACTGTTCACTATTCACTGTTCACTGTTCACTTTTCACTTTTCACTTTTCACTTTTCACTACCC
>DAOWLL010000407.1 GCA_030641945.1 Gammaproteobacteria bacterium
CCGCACAATTTAATAGCTTATTGTTTTGGTCATGTTTACTCTGCTTAACCATCCTCTCTCAAGCAACACTTGCAGATACAAAATCCTGGAACTATAAAGTCACGCCCTATTTATGGAATGTCAGTTTTGATGGCAATACTTCATCGGGCGGTAATGACGTGCCCATCGATACCGACTACAGTTTTTTTACCCTGGATAATCTTGATAACGTGTTTTCAATTAGCTTCGAAGCCAACAACGGGCGCATTGGCATCCTGTTTGACGGCCTTCGCGCCCGCTACAGCGACACAACCTCAAACAGGATTTTCGATACCCAGCTTGCTGTCGAGCTCGGCTTTATCGAAGGCGCAATCAGCTATATGCCATCAAACTTTGATCACCTGGATTTTATTGGTGGTGTTCGCTATATCTTTATTAATACACAACTTGAATTAACACCCGGACCAACATCCGAATCAGATCATGACTGGATTGATCCCCTGCTTGGTGCGCGCTATCAAAACAGCCTGGCTGAAAACTGGCATTATCAGCTACGCGGTGATGTTGGCGGTTTTGGGGTATCATCTGAGCTGGTGTTGAATCTTCTGGCAACTATTGGATACAAGTTCAACAATACGCTCGGCCTTGACCTTGGCTACCGTTATGTGAGCATCGATTTCAAGGACGATGATTTTCTATATGATGTCAGCATGCGCGGCATCGTCATTGGCCTGGGGATACATTTCTAATCTGCCATGAACATTAAATTATTCTTCGCAATCATTATGCTTGTGCTGCTTTCTTCCTGTACCAACATCATTCGCACCAATGATGATTCAGATGTCGTGCGCCTTTATTTTCTCAAGCATGTTTTAGACAAATCAGCAATTGCTGACTTAGAGAGGGACTGCACCCAGATAGGAGAGGTGATCGGCAGCGAAGGGCACTGGTATACCTATTTGTTTATCAGCAATACCAATCTCACCCAGGGCGCACTCAATGACATGAAAAACAAAGCTCATGAAATGGGCGCCAATACAGTCATTGTTTATAATTATATTTCCACCTTTGCCACTTCTGTTACATTTCTTGGCCAGGCCTACAAATGCTCCAGGCCGCCTGAATTAAACAAACCAAATACCTGATGCGCCTGCTCGCAGATACAGCTGTACTCGCTGTGGCTATACTGCACATTGCTTTTATGGCGCTGGAAATGATTTTATGGAGCAAGCCTGTCGGTCAAAAAATTCTTCGACTGAAACCTGACTATGCCAGCGTAACCAGGACACTGGCCGCCAACCAGGGTTTATATAACGGATTTATTGCAGCCGGCCTGATCTGGAGCCTGCTCACAGATCAATTTGGATACAATCTTCAGGTGTTTTTTCTCGCTTGTGTCATTGTTGCAGGTGTTTTTGGCGGCATCACGACCAGTCGGCTGATTATATGGGCCCAGGCATTACCCGGAATAATTGCACTGATTCTGGTTTTTTTGGCACAATCCACCTACTAAACACATCTTACGAGCAACAGGAACGCCATGAACTTTCTTGAAGAGTTTATTAAAAAGGAATCCTCGGCAGGCATCACGCTGATCTTTGTCACCATTTTTGCCCTGTTGCTGAAAAACTCGCCGCTGTCAGAAATTTATAACGCATTTCTGCATACGCCGGTTGAAATACGCTTCGGCGCACTGCATATCGACAAGCCGCTGATGTTATGGATCAACGACGGCCTGATGGCCATTTTCTTTTTATTGATCGGACTTGAAGTCAAACGCGAAATTATCGAGGGACACCTGTCGACGCTGTCGCAGGTTGCGCTGCCTGGTATCGCCGCTGTTGGTGGCATGGTCGTTCCTGCGATGTTTTATATTTACTTCAACCAGGACCAGCCTCTTGCCATGCAGGGCTGGGCCATTCCAACCGCGACTGATATCGCCTTTGCGCTTGGCATACTTTCATTGCTAGGCAACAGGGTGCCGGTTTCATTAAAGGTGTTCCTGCTGGCGCTGGCCATTATCGATGACCTTGGCGCTATCGTTATTATCGCTATTTTTTACACGGTCGATTTATCAACCTTATCCATTACCATAGCGCTACTGGCCATTGCTACATTGATATTTATGAATTACCGTGGTGTTGTTAAAAAGGCCGCATATATTATTGTTGGGGTTATTTTATGGGTAAGCGTGCTCAAGTCTGGTGTACATGCAACGCTTGCCGGTGTTGCACTTGCCTTCACCATCCCGCTTAAATCAACCGACACAGAAGGCAACGAGTTTTCACTCTCGAAGTCGATCGAAGAGGACCTGCATTTCTGGGTGGCATTTTTTGTATTGCCTATGTTCGCTTTTGTAAATGCCGGCATCGATTTACGCGAAGTCTCCTTTGAAAGCATGCTGGGTCCGGTTCCCATGGGCATCATGACAGGCCTTTTCCTCGGCAAACAAATTGGCGTGTTCGGTTTCAGCTTTATAGCCATCAAGCTCAAGCTGGCCACCCTGCCAGCAAATAGCAACTGGCTTCAGTTATATCGTGTAGCTGTACTAACAGGCATCGGATTCACCATGAGCCTGTTTGTGGACTCGCTCGCATTCAAGGATGACGCCTTATATGAATACGCGGACCGTCTGGCGATACTGGGCGCTTCTTTCCTGTCAGGCATCGTTGGATACCTGCTTCTCAGATGCGGCAAGGGCTGCGACGTGGAAACTA
>DAOWLL010000091.1 GCA_030641945.1 Gammaproteobacteria bacterium
CAATGATGGTTAATGCAGCTAATATCATCTGAGTTCAATACTGACCGATTTCCTGTCTTTTTTACCCGCTTCAGCGTTATCGAGATAGTGCAGCTCGATGGTATCACCCGGTTTCCTGTTGATAATTGCAAATTTAAAGTCAGTAAAATTTTCCACCGTTTCATCGTCGACACCTATGATAACGGTGCCCTGTTGCAGGCCAGCGTCTTTAACAGCACTGTTTTTCGAAAAACCCTCGATGGTAAGAAGTTTGCCTTCTGTATCAAGGAAAGCACCGATAAGACCAACCGGCCCCAGTGATTGCTCAACAGACAGCACCATGAAATCAGCAATATCATTTGATACTGGCAGGAAATCTTCTGAAACCAGAATTGAAAATTGTTCAGTATCGATACGACGCTTGATGCGATTGGGTATGCCAGAACCAAACATAATGTGGCCACTGCCTGCGAGGACCAGCATGCGTGACTCCGGGTTATCCTGCAGGTATTGTGCTGCTCGCTCGGCCATGCTTTCATCCCAGGTGAGCTGGCTGCGCAAAAAGTTTTCAAATTCACCCTTGTATTCAGGGTGCAATTCGAATATGTCTCGAAGACGCTTTTCGTAATCCTTGTCAGACCAGTCATAACTTTTCGGTAACTGTGACTTCAATTCTTCAGGCAAGTCATCAAATTCCGATTTGGCCAAAGCACTGACCAGCTCTCGTGGCGCATTGAGTGCGATAACCGGGATATTATTTTCGCGTGCGTACTGTAATATCGGCTGGTAAAGCCGATAATTGTACTGCCAGCGACCGAAATAATCAGTTAGATGGAGCATTTCTTTTTCAGTAATTTCGCCAGCAATGTAATCATCCAGATGTTTTTGATATGGTTGCTGGAACCACTCAACTCCCAGCGCAAGATTTGGTGATTTTTGATATAAATGCTTCAATATTTCCAGTTGAACCAGGTGATGGTCGTATCTCGTGTGTGTTTCACCAACCAGTACTACCCGCGCATGGTCTATTTGTTCCATCACTTGTGCCAGTGAGCTGGTTTGGCCGAGTTCGACAACAGGTAGATCGATTATCGATGTGGCGTCATCGTGCGGCATACGCGAACCGGCAGATAGCGTAGTGCTGGCTGATATTGCCAGAGCTGAAACTATAAACAGCAGCAGGCCTCCAACAGAAAGCGGTAATGATTCAGGTTTAAAATCACGATGAAGTTTCATAGAAGCAGGTCCTGGCAGGCTCATATAGGGTATCCCTGGTTAATCCTGATTATTATTCTGACAGTTTCTACCGGCATCGGGGCAGAAACTATCCATCATGAGTTACAGGTAAAGCTGCAACCGGAGCAGGCCCGCGTTAGCGTCACCGATTATGTGCAATTCCCAATGAATACAGGTAGCGCGGTATTTACACTGCGCAGCAGTTTAACTGTGAAAGCCCCCGGCGTTGAACTCGAATTGCTTGGTGATACTGCGGAAGGCCGGGTGCGCCACTACCGTATTAACAGACTGCCGCCGGATGGAAAGGTTCAGCTCAACTATGAGGGCGATATAGCATCTGAGGGTACAAAGGGTAGCTTTGATATGCCCGAATCGGTATTGAGATCCGATGGTGTCTACCTCGATGGTGGCAGTGCCTGGGTGCCCCGCTTCGACCGTTACCTGTGGTACACGTTCAGGCTGCAGGTAGAAGCACCAACAGGCTGGGAGATAATCAGCCAGGGCAAGCGCCAGCAGCTCGACAATCGTTTCATTTATGACATGACGCATCCACAGGACAGCATTTATCTGATTGGTGGCCCATATAAGCGATATTCTCAGATGCACGATGAGATCGAGATTATGGTGTACCTGTATGAGGCCGATGCCGAACTGGCAACAAGTTACCTGCAAGCCAGCGCTGAATATATAAGCCTGTATAGCGACTGGATTGGCCCCTACCCGTATGCCAAGTTCGCAATCGTGGAAAACCGCTGGCAGACCGGGTATGGCATGCCGTCTTTTACCTTGCTGGGTTCACGAGTAATTCGTCTTCCATTCATTCTTTACACATCGCTGCCACATGAAATTCTGCATAACTGGTGGGGCAATGGTGTTTACGTTGATTTCTCCAGAGGCAACTGGAGCGAAGGTCTTACCGCCTACATGGCGGATCACTTCAATGATGAACAACAAGGCAAAGATAGAGAGTATCGCCGCAAGGCACTTGAACGATACGCCAATTTTGCCGCTGAAGGACGTGATTTTGCACTCGCTGATTTCAGTTCAAGACACGACGAAGCCAGTCAGGCAGTCGGCTACAGCAAGTCGATGATGCTGTTCCACATGATGCGAAGGCAGGCAGGCGACGATTTATTCAAGGAAAATATCAGGCATTTCTGGCAACGCTACCAGTTCAAGCCTGTGGGATTCCGCGATGTTATTCAACAACTGTATGCGGGCAGTTATGATGACTACAAAGCATTTGTTGAACAATGGCTGGAGCGGCCAGGTGCGCCTGAAATAACTTTGGCTGAAGTGACAGTAAAAAGACTGGCTGATGGCTATCGATTGACTCTGGAAATTAATCAAAACCAGGCTGGTCCGAGTTATAAACTGCAAATGCCGCTGCAGGTCACGCTGGAAGGCAGTGATCAACCGCGGCGTGAGCAGGTTACGCTGTCGGAAAAACACAATATAGTGGAACTGAAATTCGAACAGCGCCCGCAAGCGCTAATGCTGGACCCTGATTACGATGTATTCCGCCTGCTGCATCCGGGCGAACGCCCGGCGTCATTAGGCCGCTTGTTTGGTGCAAAAAAACAACTATTGGTGATGCCATCAAATGCGACTGCAGAACAAGCCCGGGCATGGCAGCAGTTAGCAGCGGCATGGTCCAGGCGTTATAACAACGTAGAGTTTGTTAAGGATAGCGCGTTGAAAAAATTTCCTGATGACACGGCAATCTGGCTGTTGGGCTGGAATAACGCATTACTCATAGAACATAAGCAGCGTTTTTCTTCAACATCGCAACAATTATCAGCTGATACAGCGAAGATAGGAAATAAGCAGTTTAATGCTGAAGACCATGCTGTGGTTTTGCTTGACTCCGACAATAGCCGCACAGCTTTGGGTTTTGTCGGCGCTGATGACCCTGAAGTAATCGCATTAATGGCAAGGAAGCTGCCTCATTACAGCAGTTATGGTGTGCTTGTATTCAACAGGCCTGAGGCGATAAACATCATGAAACAGCATCTGCCGGTGCAGGTATCCCCCATGGCCAGGCAGTTAGCCCGCATATTGCATAAAGGCGGACGTGGAATGATCGATAGTGAATGATATTACAAGATGTTACAGTCAATTAAATGGGTTTTAAGCTGTTACAGATTGCCCTATTTGGTTTTACGAACAAGCTGGCGTCGCATCTTGATCGATCCCCCTTGATCCATAGCTATTGCTATGAATCCGCAGGCGATCGATCAACTTGCTTAGCCAGCTTGCCCCTAAAATCCAAATCCTTCATGCAATATGCGGGTAGTCATGTCGTTCATCGTTCGTGAACTTGGCTTGCAGCCGTATCAGCAGGTTTGGCAGGACATGCAGGTGTTTACCGACCAGCGCAGCGAATCCACAGAGGATGAATTGTGGCTGCTGCAGCATCCACCGGTATACACGCTGGGAAAGAATGGCAAGTCCGAACACATTCTCAACCCTGGGGATATACCTGTAATCAAGTCCGACCGTGGTGGCCAGGTAACCTACCATGGCCCGGGCCAGGTAATTGTCTATACACTGCTTGACCTCAATCGCATGACTATCGGCGTGCGTGAGCTGGTGAGCCGAATCGAAAACAGTGTCATTAAGTTGCTCGAAGACTATGACATCAGTGCAAATGCCAGAAAGGATGCGCCTGGCGTCTATGTTGATGGCAGAAAAATAGCTGCCTTAGGCTTGCGTGTTCGCAAGGGTCGCAGTTTTCACGGACTGGCATTTAATGTGGATATGGACCTAGAGCCATTTACGCGTATTAACCCTTGCGGATATGAGGGTTTAGAGGTCACGCAGCTGTCTGAGCTGGTTGAGGCAGCGGACTTCGCTCGTGTTGAGAAGCAGTTACTGTCTCATCTGAAACATCAGTTACTGTAGAATACGCCGATGTCACAGAATTCAGAGCAGAAACCGGGCCGCAGCAGCAAGCTTTATCGTGCCGAGCAGGGCGTTAAGCACAAGGGTGCTGACAAGGTCGCGCGTATACCGGTAAAGGTGGAGCAGCGCACAGAACGCTTGCGCAAGCCTTCATGGATTCGTGCCAGCTCGCCGTTTCACCCCAATGTGAAAAAACTGAAAGCTGTATTGCGTGAGCAGAAACTGCATACCGTATGTGAAGAAGCCGCCTGTCCTAATCTGGGTGAGTGCTTCGGTAAAGGCACGGCTACATTCATGATCATGGGTGATATCTGTACCCGGCGCTGCCCGTTTTGTGATGTTGGCCATGGCCGCCCGCATCCTCTTGATAAAGATGAGCCGGTCAAGCTTGCAGAGACGGTCAAGGCCATGGGGCTGAGTTATGTTGTGATAACGTCAGTTGACCGTGATGACCTGCGCGATGGCGGTGCAGCTCACTTTGTCGAATGTGTCGAACAGGTTCGCAGTAATAATCCGAACATAGAAATTGAAATACTGGTGCCTGACTTTCGCGGCCGCATGGATATAGCGCTTGAAATCATGCATAAACATCCGCCCGATCTTTTTAATCATAACCTTGAAACAGTTCCGCGTTTATACAGGCAATGCAGGCCGGGTTCTGATTATCAATGGTCGCTTGATCTGTTAAAGAAATTTAAACAGGTGCAGCCGGATGTGACGACAAAATCAGGCTTAATGCTGGGCCTTGGTGAAGAACTCGATGAAGTCATCGAGGTTATGCGTGATATGCGTAATCATGATGTGGAAATGCTTACGCTCGGTCAATACCTGCAGCCCAGCAAGCATCACCTGGCCGTCGAGCGTTTTGTTACACCCGATGAGTTCGATGCGCTGTATCGAACGGCTATGGAGATGGGTTTTAAACACGTCGCCAGTGGGCCGATGGTCAGGTCGTCGTATCATGCGGACCTGCAAGCCCACGGTAAGTTTTGAACAGAACACATTCAAGAGTACATATTTAACATGAAATATTTTTTTAAAATCATTCGTTTAATTCTGCAGCCAGTCATTCTATTCATCGACTGGCTGACACGTCCTGCCTGGCCAAAACGTAGCCAGCAGGATCAGCAGGCGCTAGACAACAAAACATCGAGTCTGGCCATGTACCAGTTTTATGCATGCCCGTTTTGTATCATCACGCGTCGTACCATGCGCAGGCTGGGTCTGAACATTGAATTACGTGATGCACAGAATGATCCACAGTGGAAACAGGAGTTGATCGAACAGGGTGGTAAGCGCCAGGTGCCATGCTTGCGTATCAGCAATGAAGACGGCAAAGTCGAATGGCTGTATGAATCTAAACAGATCAAGCACTACCTCGAGCAACAATATGGTGATGCTGCCTGAAAAGAATCGAGCTTATGTTGCACAGGTATGTGCGCCCATCATGTGTATAACTCTAGATATGATCTGACAGATAACAAACCGGGTCCAGATTTGACCACACCCAAAACAAATTCAAAAACAATTCACCACAGAGGCACAGAGGCACAGAGGGCACAGAGAAAACCTTTCTTTTGTTAAAAAAAAGTGATGTAGGCCTGCATAAGCAAAGCGTTGCAGGCGCCAATAACTATTTACCGCAGAGACGCGGAGGCGCAGAGGTTTGTTGATTTTTGTAGGAGCGACTTTAGTCGCGAATTGTTAACGTTCGCGACTAAAGTCGCTCCTACAAATACCTGTATTAATCTCTGCGCCTCCGCGGTTAACAATAAAAAAATTATTTACCGCAAAGACGCAAAGTGCGCAAAGGTTTGTTAAGTCCACAGATGAACGCAGATAAACACAGATGTTTTTATGCTGTTACTCCTGCGACAAAATTGTCTGGAACAATTTTGAACAACCGAAGGTTGGCCCGAAGGGCGAAAGACGGGATGTATTTAGTCGACCCTGAAGTAGCGCTGAAGCCCAGTGTCTTTGATAAACCACGAAAAAGAATAATGGTCCGCGAAAAACGCAAAGGACGCAAAAAGCGACAAATCCTTTAGTTGTAATTTTGATATGTTCGCGTTATTTGCGTTTTTCGCGGACAAATAACATGTTTAATATCTGTGTTTATCTGCGTTCATCTGTGGAATAAAGTTGTATTCACGTTCGTTTCATGGAGAGCTAACGGTTCATGGCCAGTCGCAACAGGCCGGCAACGCTGACCGCGTCGGTGATCTCGCCATCGATTACGAGCTGGATGGCATCATCGAGTGGCAGTCTCATCAGCTGCAAATCTTCGGTCTCCTCAAACTCGGTTTCTCCCTCGGTAAGTCCAGTAGCGACATAAATGATACCGCGTTCATCGGTGACCGAGTTCGATGTATGCAAATGCATCAGTGTTTGCCAGTGGTCGGCACTAAAACCGGTTTCCTCCTTGAGTTCGCGTTTGGCCGATTCCAGCGGGTCGATATGCAACGGCCCACCGCCCATCGGTATCTCCCAGGAGTAACAATCGGGAACATAACGGTACTGTCCAACCAGCCATGTGTTGTTCTGTTCATCCAGCGGGATGATGCCAATAGCGATATTCTTGAACAGGATTTTTCCATAGTGCGATAAGCCGCCGCCCGGGTTGATGACGTCGTCTTCATCGAGGCAGAACCACGGGTTTTCATAAATGCGCTTGTTGCTTTGCCGCTTCCATGGATTGGGGTGTGTTATCAATCTGGGTTTGTCAGAA
>DAOWLL010000019.1 GCA_030641945.1 Gammaproteobacteria bacterium
ATATAAATATAAGCTTTAATTTTGTAGAAGGCGAAAGCCTGTTGATGGCGCTCAAGGATTTGGCAATATCTTCGGGAAGTGCCTGTACATCAGCATCACTGGAACCAAGCTACGTACTCAGGGCGCTTGGCAGAAATGATGAACTCGCACATAGCTCCATTCGCTTTTCCATAGGCCGCTTCACAACCGAACAGGATATTGATTTCACCATTGAGCACGTTCGAGGTGCCGTTGAGAAACTGCGCGAGCTGTCGCCGTTGTGGGATATGTATAAAGAAGGCATTGACCTGGAGTCCATCGAGTGGGCAGCCCATTAGGACAGGGGCGAGGTTCGAGGGGCGAGGGGCAAGGAAAAACGATTAATAAATCCGCCGATATGCATTTTGATAATTTCTGACATATTGGTGTCTAACAGGTTATGAGTTAGAGGTATAGAAAATGGCTTATAGTGAAAAGGTTCTGGACCATTATGAAAATCCGCGTAATGTCGGGTCATTTGGCAAAGATGAGAACAACGTAGGTACCGGAATGGTAGGTGCGCCGGCCTGTGGGGATGTCATGAAGCTGCAGATCAAGGTGGACGAAGAAGGTGTTATTGAAGATGCTGTATTTAAAACCTATGGTTGTGGCAGTGCGATTGCTTCAAGCTCACTCTTAACCGAGTGGGTTAAAGGTAAGACGCTGGATCAGGCCAGGGCAATCAAGAATACTGCAATTGCAGAAGAACTGGCATTACCACCGGTAAAAATACATTGTTCAGTGCTGGCGGAAGATGCTATTAATGCCGCTGTTGATGATTATATGCAGAAGAGATCCTGATTAAGGTATTTGTTTATGGCTGTAACTGTTACACAAGCTGCTGCAGATCGCATTAATGACTTCCTCGCCAATAGAGGCAAGGGCGTCGGCTTGCGTCTGGGCGTTAAAACAACAGGCTGTTCCGGTATGGCTTATGTGCTCGAGTTCGTTGACGAATTGAATCCTGAGGACGAAGTATTTGAAGACCATGGTGTCAAGGTTATCGTTGACAGGAAGAGCATGGTGTATATTGATGGTACCGAGCTGGATTTTACCAAAGAAGGACTGAATGAAGGCTTTCAATTCAACAACCCGAACGAGAAGGCTCAGTGTGGTTGTGGTGAAAGCTTCACGGTTTAGTTAATTCAACAGCATTGGTTATCGCATTTATATAAATAGTTGCATGTGATGACGGATGCCCTGTCTACAAATTATTTCAAATTATTCGAAATCCCCGTTTCCTATGATGTTGATCTCGATCAGGTGCAGCATCGTTATCGGGACTTGCAGAAGGCTGTTCACCCGGACAAGTATGCAAATGCAAGCTCGCAGGAGCGCAGAATTTCAATGCAGCATACATCGTTGATCAACCAGGCGCTGCATACATTGAAGCACCCGGTCGAACGGGCCATGTATTTACTGCAGCTCAAGGATGTGGTCTTTACCATGGATAATGAGACTACGATGGATGCGGCCTTTCTGATGGAGCAGATGGAAATGCGGGAGAAACTCGAAGCTGTGCGTGAGCAAAATGATCCGCTTGCCGAACTGGATAGCATGTCAGCCGATGTTAAGTCGAACATGAATAATATGGCGGATGAATTCAAGCGTGCCTATGCATCAGATGACCTCGATGATGCAAGAGAAGCTGTAAGAAAATTGCAGTTTTTAAACAAGGCAAAAAATGAAATTGATGAACTTGCCGCAAGTATTGAAGATGAAATAATCTAATTATGGCCTTATTACAGATATCAGAACCCGGGCAGTCTACAGCGCCACATCAGCATCGATTGGCTGTTGGTATTGATCTGGGTACGACTAACTCACTGGTAGCGTCCGTGCGCAGCGGTGATGTACAGACATTGCCTGACGAGGATGGCAGTCATCTTCTTTCATCAGTTGTTCGTTACCATGAGGATGGGGTGGAAGTAGGGGCTGTTGCTGCACAACACGCGATTACTGACCCGATGAATACCATTGTTTCGGTGAAACGTTTTATGGGCAGAGGCATCAGTGACTTGCGTCTTCTCGGTAACAAGCTGCCATATCATTTTATTGATGAAGACAAGGCGGTTCCCCGAATACATACCAGGGGTGGTGATGTCAGTGCGACTGAGGTGTCGGCAGAAATACTCAAGGCACTCAAGCGCAGGGCGGTTAAAACACTGGGAGAAGAAATACAGGGGGCTGTAATTACAGTTCCTGCCTATTTCGACGAGGCCCAAAGGCAGGCAACAAAAGATGCAGCAACCCTGGCGGGTTTGAATGTTCTGCGTTTACTCAACGAGCCGACAGCGGCAGCCGTGGCCTATGGCCTGGACTCGGGCCAGGAAGGTGTCATCGCTGTTTATGATCTGGGTGGCGGCACTTTTGATATTTCCATACTGCGTTTGAATCAAGGTGTGTTTGAAGTGCTTGCGACAGGTGGAGACAGTGCATTGGGCGGTGATGATTTTGATCATGTCATTGCCGAGTGGATTCTGCAGCAGGCTGATTATGAAGCTGACCCTGAACCACAACTTGTCAGGCTGCTGATGCACGCGTCAAGAAATGCCAAAGAAACCCTGTCGGAGCAAACAGAAGCGGATATCCTGATCGATGCTGACGAAATTCAATGGCATGGCAGCCTGTCGCGTGATCAGATGGATGCCTTAATTGAGCCGCTGATACGTAAGACTCTGATGTCATGCCGGCGGGCACTTCGTGATGCCGAAATTGGCAACCAGGATATCATTGAAATCGTCATGGTCGGCGGTTCAACACGCGTGCCACATGTGCGTAACAAGGTTGGTGAGTTCTTTGAATGTGAGCCTTTAGTCAGTATTGATCCTGACAGGGTTGTAGCCATTGGCGCTGCACTGCAGGCAGATGTGCTTGTCGGTAATAAGACTGATGAGGATATGCTGCTGCTTGACATAATCCCCTTGTCACTTGGTATTGAAACAATGGGCGGCCTGTCTGAGAAAATAATCCACCGCAATACGCCGATACCTGTTTCTCGTGCGCAGGATTTCACCACCTACAAGGATGGTCAGACTGCGATGGCCGTGCATGTGGTGCAGGGTGAGCGTGAGCTGGTGTCGGATTGCCGTTCATTGGCACATTTTGAGCTGCGCGGTTTTCCGCCGCAGGTCGCCGGAGCGCCGCGCATACGCGTGACCTTCCAGGTGGATGCGGATGGCTTGTTGAGTGTGCATGCGCGTGAAGAGAACAGCGGCACAGAGGCCAGCGTCGATGTAAAACCGTCTTATGGCCTCACCGATGAAGAAATTGAATCGATGCTGCGTGCTTCAATGGACCATGCGCAAGAAGATATGCTGGCCAGAACACTGCGTGAGGAGCAGGTTGAAGCCGAGCGTGTTGTCGAAGCGCTGGATTCGGCAATAAAAGCCGATGCTGCGTTGTTAACGGATGACGAAAGAAGATTGATATCGGAGACGCGTGACCGCTTGATTGCAGCCAGAGTTGGAGATGATCCGGGCTTGATTAAAAAAGCAATCACTGAGCTGGAAGCTGCCTGTGAGGATTTTGTTGCCCGACGAATGAATACCAGTATCCGCAAGGCAATGAAAGGTCATTCAGTTGACGAATATGCTACAGAGGATTAGTCATATGTTGCGCAATCATCAGGGGTGTATGTAGATGCCGCAGCTAGTATTTTTACCGCATGAAGAGTTGTGTCCGGATGGAATGGTAATCGAAGCCGAAACCGGGACGACAATATGTGATGCTGCATTACAGAATGGAATTGGAATTGAGCATGCCTGTGAAAAATCATGTGCATGCACAACATGTCATGTCTACATACGTGAAGGCATGGATTCGCTTAACGAAAACAGCGATGATGAAGACGATATGCTCGACAAGGCCTGGGGGCTTGAGCCCGATTCAAGATTGAGCTGTCAGGCAACAGTGGGCGATGAAGATCTTGTCATAGAGATACCAAAGTACACCATTAATATGGTGTCGGAGAATCATTAACATTATTTTCTAACCGCAGAGGCGCGGAGACGCAGAGTATATTGATTGTTTGTAGGAGCGACTTCAGTCGCGAATGTCGAGGATTCGCGACTAAAGTCGCTCCTACGTAAACCTTTATAAATCTCTGCGCCTCTGCGGTTATATACACTGCATTTGAGCGGAATAAGCAATTAACAGGCCAGGCAGGAGGTTGATATGGGTTTGAAATGGGTGGATTCACTGGATATCGCGATCGAACTGGATGATAAATTTCCTGATGTGGATCCGATGCATGTGAATTTTGTCGATCTGCGCAACTGGGTGCTGGAACTGGATGAGTTTGACGATGACCCCGAGCATTCCGGTGAACGCATTCTTGAGGCGATTCAGATGGCCTGGATCGAGGAAAAGGAATGAATGCCGGAGAATGGAAATATCCTGCTGAATCCTTTCTATACAGCTAAAACCCGCGTAAAATCGTGGGTTTACCGAAACTATTTATCACCCGATGAGAACAGTGATCGCACAAAACAGCAGTGTGTCAGCAGCAACGCTGAACTTGCTCGACCTCGACAGACAGGGGCTGGAAGAATATTTCTCTGGACTTGGAGAAAAATCCTTCAGGGCCAGTCAGGTCATTCAGTGGATACATCAGAAAGGCGTGACCGATTTCCAGCAAATGTCCAATCTTTCGCAGGCATTACGCGATCAGTTGCAGAAAAATACCGTCATTCACCCGCCTGAAGTTGTCTATGATGCCACATCAACTGATGGCACCCGCAAGTGGCTGCTGCAGCTTGATGATGGCAATCGCATCGAAACCGTCTATATTCCTGAAGATGACCGCGGCACTCTGTGTGTTTCGTCGCAAGTTGGCTGTGCACTGGATTGCAGTTTCTGTTCAACCGGCCGTCGTGGCTTTAATCGCAACCTGAGCACAGCTGAAATCATTTCTCAGGTCTGGCTGGCGACACAACTGATCGATGAAGAGAAAAGGCCGGGACGCAAGGTCACCAATGTCGTACTAATGGGTATGGGTGAACCGCTGCTCAATTTCGATAATGTCGTGCGTGCTGTCCGCATTATGATGGATGATTTTGCTTATGGGCTGAGCAAACGCCGGGTGACAGTCAGTACTGCGGGTGTGGTGCCTGCAATAGACCGGCTGGGTGATATTCTGGATATGCGTCTTGCGGTGTCGCTGCATGCAGCTGATGATGAATTGCGCAACAGCCTGGTGCCCTTGAACAGGAAATATCCATTGCAGCAGCTGATGGCAGCCTGTCGACGTTTTATCGACAAACAAAGTGCACGCAGCAGAATTACATTTGAGTACGTTTTACTGGATGGTGTGAATGATTCAGATAAACATGCACAAGAGCTGATAAAACTGGTAAAAGGAATACCCACATTAATGAATTTGATACCGTTCAATCCGTTTGAAAGTTCGGGCTACAAAACTTCGCCAGTGAAACGGGTAGAGCGATTTAACAAAATCCTGGCTGATGCAGGTATCACAACCGTGGTGCGTCGCACAAGAGGTGGCGATATCGACGCGGCTTGCGGGCAGCTGGTTGGTAAAATTGAAGATAAAAGCCGACGCCACCGTCGATTTGAGGAGCCCAGGATCGGAATGCAAGCATGAAATATTTAATCCGGATCATACTAATAATAACAATCACCGGACTGTCAGCCTGTTCAAGCAAGAAGGATATCGTCGTTGAGAAGAGGGTCTCCGAGCCTGATCTTGAAGAGGCCGCAGCGCTGAATGTACAACTGGCGATTGGCTACATTGACAGGGACCAGCTAGGGGTCGCCCTGGAAAAACTGGATAAAGCCATCGAGCAGGATCCGGAAAATATCGATGCTTATACTACAATGGCCTACTTGAAGAGAAAGGTCAACGAATTCGAAGAGGCTGAGAATTATTACCTCGAAGCACTGGAAATCAAGTCAACCAATCCAAACATACATAACAACTATGGCGGATTGTTATGCCAGATGGGTCGTTATGATGATGCGCTAAAAGAAATCAGGCTGGCCTATGAGGACCCGTTTTACGAGACGCCGTATCTTGCCTACGCTAACGCGGGTACCTGTCTGCTGGACAAGGGCGATTATAAGCAGGCAGAAAAGATGCTGCGTAAGGCGCTGCGGGAACAGCCCAATTACGCAGGTGCACTTATCTCCATGGCTGAGCTAGGTGTGAAGACGGAAAAATACCTGATGGCGAGGGCATATATTCAACGCTATCATGCAATCGCCCGGCCCACTGCAGAAAGTTTGTGGCTGCAGGTCCAGGCTGAAAAAGCGCTGGGTGCGCAAGATCATTACATGAAATATGCGAGAAAACTGCTAAACGATTTTCCCGATTCTGATGAGGCCGGCATGCTAGAGGAAATGGCACGAAATGAGCGAATCCGATAATAGCGAACTCGATATTCACGAGCCTGCTGCATTTGGACAGCAGTTGATGCTCGCCCGCGAAAAAGTGGGAATGACTATTGACGAGGCTGCCAGGGCCCTGAATCTCAACGAGGAAACTGTTGAGGCGATTGAAGACTCGTCCCTGGATAAATTACCACCCGTCACATTTGTGCAGGGATATATCCGCTCATACGCCAGGTTACTGGGTTTGTCGGAAGAAAAAATTCTCAGCGAGTTTGAGGAAGAAGTCCCGCATGAGCTTGAATCAGAACTCCACCCGCGACCACCTTCATCGGATGGGGCCAACAGCCAGAGCCCGGTCATCAAACTGATTTCTGTAATGATCATAGTGCTGGCGGCAATGGTGTTGTTTTACGCTGTCTACAGCTACTACATCGAAAGAACAGAACGTATCGAACAGGCCAGCCTGGCTGGTGATGACGATGCCATGATGCAACTGCCGCCCGAAGCACCGCTCATAGAGCAGCAGGCTGAAGTTACTGAAGACGAGCCGCTGATTGTCGATACAGAACCCGTGTCCGTTGAGGATGAGGAAATTCCGGCGGAACCGGCTGTAGAATCCTTGGTTTCTTCACCGCAGCAAGTAGCAATCCAGCCTGAAGAAGAAACGGCTGAAGGGGCAACGGCTGAAGGAGCAACCGAAGAAACGGCTGAAGCGCCCGCCAGTGAAGCGAATATTGAAGAAATCGTGCCTGTAGCGAAACTACAGCCGATGACAGGTGGTGATATTCTGTCCCTGAGTACGGAGCAGGAGTCCTGGGCAGAGATTGTCGATGCCAATGATATTCAATTGTTCTATGGCACGATTGCACCGGGCCGTGAGCTCAATCTGACCGGCCAGGCACCCTTTGATGTATTCCTTGGCAATGCACCCGAGGTCAGTCTGAGCCTGAATTCAACCAGTATCGATATGACAAAGTACATACGATCCAATAATATTGCCCAGTTCAAGATCTCGGTCGAGGACGGCCGGGCACGGTTTCATTAACGCATAACCCGATTCCAGAGATGTCCAAAACCATACAGTCCATTCGTGGAATGCACGATGTTTTGCCCGATGATTCACACCAGTGGCAGGCCTTTGAGCAGATCGTCAGAGATCTGATGGCTGTGTATGGCTACCGTGAAATACGCATGCCGGCGGTTGAATCGATGGATCTGTTCAGCCGTTCTATCGGTGAAGTGACAGACATCGTTGAAAAAGAAATGTACAGCTTCGAGGACCGTAATGGCGATATGCTGACATTACGTCCGGAGGGTACTGCGGGCTGTGTTCGTGCTGGAATCCAGCACGGCATCTTGCACAACCAGGTCCAGCGGCTCTGGTATATGGGGCCGATGTTCCGCCATGAACGGCCTCAAAAGGGACGCTATCGCCAGTTTCACCAGTTTGGCGTGGAAACTTTTGGTATTGCAGATCCTGATATTGATGCCGAGCTCATTATTATGACTGCGCGCCTGTGGCGCATGCTTCAACTTGAAGATATCCGGCTCGAGTTGAACACCCTGGGCAGTAATGAAGCACGGGCGAAATACCGGGAAATCCTGCTTGACTATCTCAATGCGAACCGCGATCAGCTGGATGAAGACAGCATACGCAGGCTGGACAGCAACCCGTTGCGTATACTCGACAGCAAGAACCCGGAAATGAAGTCGATGATCAGCAGTGCACCATCACTGCTTGAATATCTTGATACTGAATCGGCCGAGGATTTCGAACGCATGAAACAGTATCTGGATGACGCCGGTATTGAATATACTATCAACCCCAAGCTGGTGCGCGGACTGGATTATTATTGTAAAACCGTATTCGAGTGGGTTACAGATCAGCTGGGTGCACAGGGTACGGTATGTGCCGGCGGCCGCTATGATGGGCTGGTCGAGCAGCTGGGTGGCAGGTCAACACCTGCGGCCGGATTTGCGCTCGGTATTGAACGATTGCTGGCGATGCGTGAAGCCGCGAATATCGAAGTCCCTCAGGGTCACCCGGATATATATCTGTTGTTGCAGGGTGAGTCGAGTTCACGCAAGGGGCTGCCTCTGGCAGAGAAGCTGCGAGATGAGAACCCGGGGCTGAATGTGCTGTCGAATTGTGGCGGCGGCTCTTTCAAAAGCCAGATGAAAAAGGCTGATAAATCAGGCGCGTCGATTGCATTGATACTGGGTGAAAATGAAATAGCTGAAGATGCAGTCACGGTGAAATTCTTGCGTGAACAAAAACAGCAGCAAACAATCAGTCAAAGCGAAATTTCCAAATTTCTAAAAAATAACCAGGTATAGACGATGGAAGAATTTGAAAGTGAAGATCAACAGATTGAAGCCATAAAAAAATGGCGGAAAGAAAACGGTGCATCACTGTTACTGGGTTTGGGTATTGGTGTTGGTGCATTGCTTGGCTGGCGTGAATACCTTGCATATCAGACTGATCATTCAGCTGAAGCCAGTGATCTATATCAGGCCGTGCAGACACAGGTGGCCAAAAACAGACTTGATGATGCACACATCATCAAGGCCGACCTGATCAGGAATGACTACTCGGATACACCTTACGCGGCACTTGCATCCATGGCCCAGGCAAAGCATGAATATGAAACTGGCAATATCGAATCTGCTTTGATGCATTTGAGGTGGGCAAGCGAGAACTCGACAGAAGCCGACGTGCAGCATGTGGCGAATCTGAGACGCGCGAGAATCCTGATAGCGCAGAAAAAATATGATGAAGCCGAAGCTATCCTGCTTGCCGCTTATCCTGCAGGATTTACCGCCGGCTATGAAGAGCTAAAGGGCGACCTGTATGCAGCTAAAGGAGCGATTGGCCAGGCACGTGTTGCCTATGACAAGGCAATCAATGCAACTGACGGCGTTGCCAGTCGCTGGTTGATATTGAAGCGCCAGGATCTTGGCAGTTCTGATCTTGATAATACATAAATGATTTACCCTGTTACATGAAACTCAGTAGATATTTTTTATTACTGATCAGTGTTGTTCTAATAACTGCTTGCGGCGACGATGATAATACCGAGCCACCGGCTGAGCTTACCGATTTCAAGAGAACACATTATCTGGCTTCTGACTGGTCTGTTTCCACGGATGACAGCATCGGACAGCAATACCTGTTTATAGCGCCTCTGCTGCTTAAAGACAGGATAGTCACTGCCGGCCGTAACGGCACCTTGAATGCCTATGATCTCGAAGATGGTGACGAACTGGCCGAGATCAAACTGGATACGCCGCTCAGCGGCGGTGTTGGCGGCACTGAAGACGTATGGCTGGTCGGCAGCCGTGATGGTGAGCTGATAGCCGTTAGTGGAAAAAGCAACAGCATATTATGGCGCATACAAGTACCCAGCGAGGTCCTTGCCAGACCCGTTGTTTATAACAATAACATCGTGCTGGTGCGCACGGCAGATGGCCAGATTCTTGGTGTCGATATCAAAACCGGCAAGATCGGCTGGAATTATTCAAAAACCATTCCCGCACTAACGCTTCGTGGCAGCAGTTCCCCGATACTTTCTCGAAACCATTTTTATACCGGTCTTGAAAGTGGTCGTTTAATCGCGATGTCACCCATTGATGGTGAAGTTGCCTGGGACATGGCCCTGACCGTACCTGAAGGGCGCTCCGAAATTCAACGCCTGGTCGATATTGATGGTAAATCCGAGCTTTATGGACGTGTGCTTTATGCGGCCAGTTATCATGGGCGTATTGCTGCAATTGATGTAACACGTGGCCAGTTTTTGTGGGCGAGGTCATTCTCAAGCAATACCGGTGTCAGTGTCGGTACTGATGCAGTCTACAGCAGTGATGATCGCAGTCATGTCTGGGCACTGGATCGAAACAACGGTGCAACATTGTGGAAGCAGGACAAGCTGCAGGCACGCAGCATTACTCGACCCGTGATCTACAAGGATTTTCTGGTTGTGGGCGACGTTGAAGGCTACCTTCATGTGATGTCACGTTTCGATGGTCACTTTGTTGCGCGTACAAATGTTGATTCAGATGGCTTCCTGGTGCCGCCGATTGTAGACGGTGACAGGCTGCTGGTACTGACTCGAGGTGGCACTCTCGCTGCCTATACCCTCAAGGAATCAGCAGTATATACCGATGAAGAATTATTCGAATAATGACGGCTATGTATTGCTGGTGTATTTCATATGAAGCCCGTTATTGCACTCGTTGGTCGCCCGAATGTCGGCAAGTCGACATTATTTAATGTTCTGACTCAAAGCCGTGACGCCCTGGTCGCGGACTATCCCGGACTTACACGCGATCGAAAATATGGTCACGGCAGCTTCGACAATAAAAATTTTATAGTCATCGATACAGGCGGGCTCAGCGGAGAAAGTGAAGAGCTGGATGAGCATATGGCGGCTCAAACGCTGTTTGCCATTGAAGAATCGAGTGTGGTGCTTTTTCTGGTTGATGCACGCGATGGCATGACCGCTGCCGATGAAAACATTGCAGCACATATTCGGCGCACCGGCAAAACAGTTTACCTGGTCCTGAACAAGACAGATGGCGTCGATGCAACAATGGTCGCCACTGAGTTCTATGCGCTGGGTCTGGGTGACCCGATAGCGGTCGCTGCGTCCCAGAATCGCGGCATCAAGCTATTGCTCGAAAAAGTGCTGCAGCCATTTGAGCAGGATGCGCCCGACATCGATGAAGAGCGCGGTATCAAGGTCGCGTTTGTCGGCAGACCCAACGTCGGCAAATCCACCATGGTCAACCGTGTGCTTGGAGAAGACCGTGTGGTGGTGTTCGATTTGCCGGGCACAACGCGTGACAGCATATTCATCCCGTTTGAGCGCGATGACAGGCGCTATACCTTGATCGATACCGCAGGTGTACGCCGGCGCAGGTCGGTGCACGAAGCTGTAGAGAAATTCAGTGTCATCAAAACCATGCAGGCCATTGAAGAGGCCAATGTTGTGGTGATGATGATGGATGCGCAGAAGGAAATTGCAGACCAGGACCTGCATTTACTCGGCTTTATCCTGGAAGCGGGGCGGGCGCTGGTACTGGTGATCAACAAGTGGGATGGCCTGGACGATTATCAAAAAGACAAAATCAGGTCGGATGTTGATAAGCAGCTGGTTTTTATCCGCTTCGCCGAAATTTTTTATGTTTCTGCGCTGCACGGCTCAAACGTCGGACAATTATATGCGGCAATTGATCGTGCTTATGAATCTGCCACCCGCGATCTCTCGACGCCTAAACTGACGCGCATACTCGAGCAGGCGATGGTGGCGCACCAGCCGCCGCTGGTGCGCGGCCGTCGACTCAAGCTGCGCTACGCTCACCAGGGCGGTGTTAATCCGCCGCGTATTATCATACACGGCAACCAGACGGAACAGGTGCCCGCGAGCTATAAGCGCTACCTGACGAATTATTTTATCGATGCCATCAAGTCGGGGGGTCCGCCGATTAAAATTGAATTCAAGGGCGGCGCCAATCCTTTCGCACAGAACAGAAA
>DAOWLL010000615.1 GCA_030641945.1 Gammaproteobacteria bacterium
CTGTGTGTATGCGGTACTAACCACGATAGCCGGTTTTGCGTCGCTGGTGCTTTGTAACATCTTACCCGTCATCATGTTTGGCTGGATGATGATTGCCGGTTTGATTGTGTCCCTGATAGTAACATTCCTGTTTTTTCCCTCTGTGCTGATGTTGATGCCCAGAGAGAAGCCGCTCGATAAAAAAGAATGGGGCTTTTCATTAACATCCATCCTGGCGAGATTTACCGAGCGCCGCGGCACGCTGATGGTACTTATTAGCGGCCTGCTCCTCGTTTGCAGTCTTATTGGTATATCGAGATTAAATGTGGAAAACAGTTTTATCGATTATTTTCACAAAACCACAGAGATTTACCAGGGCATGAAAGTAATTGACCAGCAACTGGGCGGTACTACCCCCCTGGATATCGTAATAGATTTTGAGCCGGCCGCCACTGAAGCCGCACCCGCCGAAACTGTGGCAGCCCAAAGTGAAGATGCCTCGGATGAGTTCGATGAATTCGACGAGTTTGATGAGTTCGATGAATATGACGAGGCCGCGACAGATGAGAAATATTGGTTTAACTCCGCAAAGATGGAACGCGTAAAGATCGTGCACAATTATCTCGATAACCTGCCCGAGACCGGCAAGGTATTATCGTTGGCCACCTTGTTGGAAATTACTGAGAAGTTAAACAGCGGCAAGCCTCTGGACAGTCTTGAGCTTGCTTTGCTCTATAGTGAAACACCGGACAAATTCAAGACCATGCTGGTCAATCCCTATGTCTCGGTAGAGCATAATCAGCTCCGCTTCTGGGTGCGAGTCAGAGATTCCGAGAAGTCTCTGAAACGCAACGAACTGCTCATCAGGATTAAGAAAGACCTGACCGGCATGCTGGAGCTTAACGAAGAAAATATCCATCTGTCCGGCATGTTGGTCCTGTACAATAACATGTTGCAAAGTCTGTTCGATTCGCAGATACTGACATTGGGCATTACGGTGCTGTTGCTGACCGGAATGTTTCTGGTACTGTTCAGGTCGTTGAAAATAGCCCTGATAGCCATGCTCCCCAACGTGCTTTCCGTTACGGTCGTGCTCGGTGTTATGGGCTGGCTGAACATTCCTCTGGATATGATGACCATAACAATAGCGGCCATCAGCATAGGAATTGCCGTCGATAACACCATACACTATATCCACCGGTTCAAAGCTGAATTTCAAAAAGATAGAAATTACCTGAATACAATGCATCGATGCCACCGAAGCATCGGCCATGCGATGTATTACACCTCGATTACGATTATTATTGGCTTTTCAATACTGGCAATGTCCAATTTCATTCCAAGTGTCTATTTCGGCCTGCTGACAGGATTGGCCATGTTGATGGCGCTGCTTGGCGCCCTTACACTCCTGCCGCAAATGCTGATTCTTGTGAAACCTTTTGGTAAAGAGCTTGAGAATCCCGACCGATAACTATATGATGACATCAAAAGAATAAAAGACATTTGTTAGCAGGAAAAAAAATGAAACTACAATCATGGGCTGTTGTTATCTTAGTGGTTCTAACTGCCGGCTGTGCAGTCTCCGACAAGTCCCCGTCTTCGAACAATCTCGCAGGGACTCCAGCAAATGGACAGGGCGGCCTTATTGGCGGTGCTGCAGAAGAATCATTTACAGATGAGGAA
>DAOWLL010000340.1 GCA_030641945.1 Gammaproteobacteria bacterium
ATATCGACCTATTCGGGCCAGGTATGGTCCTACCGGCCAAAGAATCAGAAGGACGATCTGCTGTTTGTCAGTGACAAAGCCTATTATGCAGATGGCAAGGCGATTAAAGGCGGTATTCCGGTTTGCTGGCCATGGTTCGGTGCCGACCCTGATGATCTTGGCAGACCTGCACACGGCTTCGTACGTAACCGCCAATGGGAAGTAACAGGTAGTGAATCGCTTGGGGACGGCTCTACCAGAGTTGTGCTTGGACTCGTTGATACTGATGAAACCCGTGAAATCTGGCCACATCCTTTCAAGCTCAGTATCGAAATAACTGTCGGCGATTCACTCAAGGTTGCCCTGCTTACACGTAACACCAGTGATGAGAGTTTCACCCTTAGCCAGGCGCTGCATACCTACTTCTATGTCGGTGATATCGGCAAGGTCAAGGTGCTGGGACTCGAAGGCGTCGAGTACCTGGACAAGGTAGATGGCTTTGCTGAGAAAACACAATCAGGTGCGGTTACGATTGATGGCGAAGTCGATCGCATCTACAAGGGTGTAACTGGCGAACTGGTGATTGATGATGAATCACTTGGACGCAAGATACGAATCACCTCAACAGGTTGCAGTACTGCCGTCGTCTGGAATCCATGGATCGATATAGCAAAATCTATGGCTGATCTTGATGATAATGACTACAAGCGTATGCTCTGCGTGGAAGCGGCAAATGCCGGCACTGAAACTATAGATATACCCGCTGGTGATGAGTATCGCCTGCAAGCGGAATATACAATCGAGAGCTAATGCGCACTACGGCTGGGTCACTCGGTATCAACCGGTGGTGATTCTCCTGTTGCAATCAGACGCTCTGTTTCAGCATGCATCAGCGTGACATAAATAGAGAAATACTCTTTCCTGTCCATCTCGCCCTGATCAAGGCAGCAGCATTCAACAGCATGGTTGAAGTCTTTAGCATATTCAGCATTGTCCCAGTCGACTGAATCCCGGTCTATGGGTGTGTGATAACGGTCGACAAACAGGGCAGCTGAAGCCAGTGCCAGCCTGCGTAATATCTCTTCGAATTGCAGGGCGTCAACGCATAATCTTGCTTCCTGTTCACCGGGTTCCTTAGAAGCTTCCCAGCCTGCGATTACAGCCGTCAGATGAGTCAGGCTAGTTACCTCATCAACCAGTTGTGCATCGTCAGCAGGGATATCAAGGCCGTTATTGGATAATCGAAGCGGAATCCCGTGATGCAACTCAACATCGAAACCATTGCTCAGACCAACCCATCCATTTTGCGTTGTTACTTCAGTCATGTCAGCACCTCCGCAAGGCAGTTAATAGCATGGACGAAGTATTATCCATGCTTACTAAAATACTCTAAATGCTGTTGAACTTAAATAGCAATCGTTACAGTTATATTATTAATAATTGATATGTGTCAATTCTGTTTCAGCGCTTCCTGATATTCTTATATGCTGTCTAATCGTCAGGCCTGTGCATGACTGCACAAGAACTATCCAGCACCATTTAAAAGAGGTTTGTGATGCCATTGATGCGCATTTTTGCATTAATCACCGTGCTTTTTCTGGGTATACAGATGCCCTTCACACTGCAGGCAAAAGAATACAAGGTTGATTGTTCGTCAGTGGAAGACTGCATGGCTAAAGGCGATATGCACACCAAAAAGCGCAAGCTCTCCCTGGCATTAGAAGCCTACCGAAATGCTATCAAGTTGGATATCAATAACCAGGATGCCTGGAGAAAATTCGAAATAGTCGTGATTCGTATATCTGAAGAAGGCGGTTGTTAATTCGATTAAAAGTAGATTTACCGAGGCATGAGTTCTTGAGTCAGCATAAACATCGGCCATACTGCATCAGCCGTCGTGACCTATTGTTGCTTTCGCTGGGCCTGGCATTATTGCCTGAGAGGATGCTGGCCAGTAATCATCAGCCGCGCTCGATTGTCTGGGAGCCATTTATTGCGCAAATGAAGCGACTGGCTGATGGCGCTGCTGGCGATAAAATCAACCATAAGTTGATTGCCTTGCAGGGCAAGCAGTTATTACAGCAGCTCAATATTGATTCAGCAGAATTTGCTGCTGCTGTGAATGAGGCTTTCGAGAGCGGTAATCAATACTGGGTATGGCAGCGCATGGTCAAGCAAGAAAACATCAATGGCGGTATTCTTAACATCGACAGGGAGCAGTTTGTACAGTTGCACGATCACCCGGGTGCAACCGGTATGCTGCGCATTCTCAGTGGTGAAGTTGAAGTATGGCAATTTGACCAGGTGAGATTTAACACAGGATCAGATGGCAGAAGCATCGCTGAATTAAAACGAGTATCGCATCGCATATTAAGCTCAGGTGATACAGCGGTGCTGACACCTGATGTGGGAAATATTCATGCGCTCAAAGCAGTCAGCAAGCAATGCAGCATGCTTGATTTTTTTATACCGCCCTATAAAAGAAGCCAGCGCAGCTGGTATCAGCCAATCAATAAGGACTGGTATGGCAGGAAAACAATTACATGCCTGAGCATTCCTCAGCATGAATTTATAATGACATAAACAAGCAGTATCAATTTTAAAACAGTGGAATTTAACATGACTACTACCTCACTTAAGCTTTTGCTCACACCATTCGTTGTTCTGTCATTAATGAGTATGTTCTCAGCTTCTGTATTGGCAGGTGACTGGTCAAATCTGAGTAAAAAGAATCAGACCAGGCTTGGGCTTTATATGACAGCTGAAGATGCTTACAAACACACCATGGCTAACATGGGCAAGACCCTGTTTGTGGATATACGAACACCATCCGAACTCAACTACCTGGGTGTAGTAACTGTCATGGATGCGCATGTTCCCCTGGTGTTTATGGATTCAACGGCCTGGAATGACAAGAAGCATCGTTACAAGAGGGCTAAAAACAATAACTTTGTCAGCGATATTGATGCTGCATTGAAAAAGAAAGGTCTCGGTAAAGATGATACCGTAATTTTGATGTGCCGTTCAGGAAACCGTAGTGCGCAGGCAGCTAACATGCTTGCGGATGCCGGTTATACAAAAGTCTACAATGTTGTGGATGGCTATGAAGGAAGCAAGGCGAAGGATGTGCCTAATAAAGGCAAGAGAACAGTTAATGGCTGGAAGAACTCTGGATTGCCATGGACTTATACGCTGGACAGGGATTACATGTATTTCACCCGGTAAACCTGTTAGCCGCAGTTATGGAAAGACTTGTTTCAACGCAAAGACGCAAAGACGCAAAG
>DAOWLL010000566.1 GCA_030641945.1 Gammaproteobacteria bacterium
ATATCATTATGATTACTTAATATCAGTGGTATATCGACTTGCCATTCACCTGCCTCATAACGTGACAGTATGTCGTAAAAACAATGCGGCAGTTTTGACACGAACAACGCCATTCGCGGCTCATCGCCTGAAAAATGCAACTGCCATTGCATGCCAAAACGTGATGCGACATTCGCTTCAAATTCTTTATCGATATTGCTTACTGCAAGAACGAACTTTTGCAGGTCCCATTCAACCCGCATAAAAAACATCTTGTGTTCAGCATCAACATGCTGGTCCAGGTTGAGGATGTTGCCGCCATTGTTGAAGATAAAATCCGTGATTGATACAACAATGCCTGGCTGATCATCGCAATGTATCAACAGTGTGGCGGATTTTGTATTGGGGCTATTCATTGCAGTTTTGCTTATTTAACACAGGGGTATCAGTACTTATAAACAAGGTATAGCTGAGCACTGTTATAACTCCAGTCAATCGCGCCTTCATAAATGATTGATGTTGCATCGACATCGACATTAGCCCTGCTCAAGGCAAGGCCAACACCAAGCGATTCGGTAAAAAAGTAATCGGTGCCAACGTTGGCGGCAAAGACACTGCCGTCTATTTCGCTGACGGTAATTGCAAAATAACGCGCGCCGGCCCGCACCCGCCAGGCGTGCATGATTTCATACTCGGCCATTATGCCGAACAGCGGCAACGGTGCGCTTATTTTTTGCCGGGTCTGGTAGTCGGCACGGAATTCCGGCGTGGTTTCATTGTTTAACAGTACTTCTCCAGTTGCCAACAGCCTGGTGTCGGTCCTGAGCCAGTACACCCCGGCTGTCAATCCGATCTCAAGATTCGGCTTTTTGTATACACTGTATATATAACTGATGTCCCAGATATCCACGTCCGTAGTCGAGGAAAGGCTGGCGCCGGCCTTGATTGTGTCATCGCCCACATCGAAGTCCTTTTTGGTGACTAGAAACGATGATCTTCGGGTCGGTACTAAAACAACCGCAAGACGGTGGCGATCACCAAACCGGTACCAGCCGCTGATCCATCCGGAATTGACCTCGCTGTCATAGCCAAAATCATCTTCCAGGTCGATGCCCGTGCCGATACTGCCGTCTTTGGAGGTGAAGGTGATGCTTGAATCGAACCGGCTCACCGTGGTGCCAATCGACAACTTGAAGATTTCATCAATCGCGGCCTGTGCCGGACCCGCCAACAGCATCACAGCCATAAACAGACTTTTTGCTGCCGAATCAGAACGCATAGCCGATACCTAGTCCAAAGCTGTTGCTTTTCAAATCGAAGCTTCTCGACGATTCATCAAATAAATCCAGCTGCACCATGTGGCTCAGTTCTAACTGCATTGAAATTCGTCGGGTGAATGAATGCGCCCAGCCAAAGCCAAGCAGGTAACCATAGCCATCGGTTGTATGTGACGTGATGCCGTTGGGTAGTCCCGATCCAAAAAACTGTTCTACCTGCAACTCGGAAAAATAAGCCAGCGCACTGGTGCGAGCGTACACCCTGTTCCTGTCGGAGAAGACATATTCCGGGCGCAGCCCGAGGACGAGGGCATTTGTCTGGATGATGCCACGGAATTCACCGGCAACATCTTGCTGTGGCTCTTCGCTGATTTCTTCGGTTGCAATCACGCCGGCGCTCGCCGCCAGCCACGGCTCCGTGCTGCTCGTCGGGCACGGCTACTTCAACACCTTCATCGCGTGGCGCCTTCTGAGCGCGGGCTGGCGAGGCCCGGCGTTTCCGACGGGGCGTTACTGGTCCGCTGCGGAGTACCGCAAAGACACGATCCGCGACCTGGATCGACAGGAGTTGCACCCCAAGCCGTGACCTCAGAGAAGACCGCCGTGA
>DAOWLL010000203.1 GCA_030641945.1 Gammaproteobacteria bacterium
CATAAGGCATGTAGGCGGCATACAGAGAAGCTTTGTCCTTAATGCTGAGGGACAACATTCCCGGTCGTGCGGCTGGTGCGGTCATAACGGCTCCTGTGGCTTTTTCTTAGATATTATCCAAAGATATTAGCAGGTTTTCCCACAATAATTGCAGATTGAGGGCTATCCCCTCGGCTTTTATCAGGGCGTTGATCTGGTCGTGCAGGCCGAACACTTTACCTGTATCCGCGCTGCTTGCACGGGCCTCAAGTGCCTTGCGCTGGTCCTCGTTCACCAGCTCGGCGCCGCTGCCGCATGTCAACAATCGTCCAAGGTCGCTGACCCAGTCGAGCAGCCATGTCAGCAGGTATTCCCTGGGCATTTGCGCCAGTTTCTGCGCGTACTGTATTGACGCTTCACCTCTGCTGCTGGCATTGAGCGCCTTGACCAGCAGCTCACGCTGTTCAGCGTGATGCTCCACGTAGTCCCGCGCCAGCAGCGGTGCGCCGTGTGCGAGCTTCAATGCCGTCTGCACATTGCTGACACCGGATTCACCCAGCCATTCAACCGCCGTTGCCGCCTCAGGCACCTGGAAGCGTATCGACTGGCAACGGCTGCGTATGGTGACGGGCAGACGATGCGGATGCGAGCTGACAAGGACCAGCAAGGTGTCCCTGCCGGGCTCTTCCAGTGTCTTCAGCAGGCTGTTCGCGGCCTGGGCAGGCATTTTGTCGGCATCTTCGATCACGGCGACGCGATAGCCGCCAAACTGGCTGGTTTCTGACAGCGCCTTGTACATGTCTCGCAAGGCGTCGATTTTGATGCTTAAAACCGGGTTGCTGCTGGTGGATTTCGCGGGTGGTGTCGGTTTGAGCAGGCGAAAGTCAGGATGTGTACCGGCCCTGACCAGGTTGCAGGATTCGCATTGGCCACAGGCTATGCCTGAATCTGCGGGCTGCTTGCAGAGCATGGCCCGTGCAAGCTCGTTAGCAAAGTGTTTTTTACCCGTGCCTGCAGGCCCCTGGAACAGCAGCGCATGCGCCAGCCGGTCCTGCTGCCTTTGCCGTGCTATTTGCTGCCATTGCTGGTTTTGCCAGGGATAAATCATCTCAGTCTAAAATTCCGTGCTGTTTCATCACGTGTAAAATCTGGTCCTGTACTTTCTCAAGCGCGACACTGGCATCGACCACGGCAACTCTGTGCGGATAGTGATTCGCCAGTTCGAGGTAAGTGTGGCGCACTCGTTCAAAAAAGTCATTTTGTTCTTTTTCGATACGGTCAGGGGCGCTGCGGCGTCCAGCTCTTTCCCGGCCGGTCTCGACCGGTGCGTCCAGTATAATGGTGAGGTCGGGCCTCAGGTCTCCCTGCACCCAGTTTTCCAGTTCAGCGATTTTTTTATCATTGATGCCGCGGCCACCGCCCTGGTAGGCATAGGTTGCTTCCGTGAAGCGGTCACACAGAACGTTGTTACCGGCTTCAAGTGCAGGCAGAATAACTTTATTCAAATGTTCTGCCCGCGCTGCAAACATCATCAACAGTTCGGCATCTGAGCTCATGCCTTCATGACTGTGCTGCAGCAACATCTCGCGGAGCGCTTCTCCAAGGGGCGTGCCCCCCGGCTCCCGTGTTTCCACGCAGGGCTTGCCTGTCTGTTCCAGCAGGCTGCGGATATATTCTCTATTCGTTGTTTTACCAACGCCTTCGATTCCCTCCAGGGTAATGAACTTGCCTGTATAGCCCGACATTATTTGTTCCGTTTTCGTTGATATTTATCCACGGCCTTCTCGTGATCTTCCAGCGTGGTCGAAAAAATATGCCTGCCTGAACCATCGCCTGTCGCAACAAAATAGAGATAGCCCGTAGCGGCCGGATGCATCACCGCTTTCAGCGCACCAAGGCCAGGCATGGCAATCGGTGTTGGCGTCAGGCCTTTGCGTGTATAGGTGTTGTAGGGTGTATCCGTGCGCAGGTCTTTAAAACGGATATCACCGTCATAGGCTTCTCCGATACCGTAAATCACGGTTGGATCTGTCTGCAGACGCATGCCCTTGCGCAGGCGATTAATAAAAACACCTGCGATAACCGGCCTTTCTTCAGCGACTGCACTTTCCTTTTCAACAATGGATGCCATGATCAATGCTTCGTAGGGGGTTTTAAATGGCAGCTTGTCATCACGCTCGGACCAGAGCACGTTCAGATGGTTTTCCATTTGCTGATATGCCCGGTTTAACAATGCAGTGTCCCTGGTGTTTTTATGGATGAAGTAAGTATCAGGAAAGAACCGTCCTTCAGGGTGCTGCTGCTCGTGTCCCAGCACAGGCATGACGTCATCGTATGCTGTGTCCTTGAGCGTATGCTCTACGGCTTCGTGTGCTGCAACAGCATTGAGAAACTCGCGGAAGGTCCAGCCTTCTACCAGTGTGAGTGAATATTGCCTGACTCTGCCGGTGACCATGTCGTCAATCAACTCGGCCAGTGCCTGGCCGGGAGAGAACACATACTCGCCTGCCTGCAACCGTGTTGCCTTGCCGGTTACACGTCCCCAGACCAGGAAATAATCCGGGTGTTCAAGCAGCTTATGGTTTTGCAGCTGTTTCGACAATGTCCTTATGGATGAACCCGGTTTTAGATCGATCGTTACAGCTTCATCGAACTGAACTGGCTCGTGAATGTAGTGAAACATGTTGCTTGCAACATAGGCAAATATAGCCAGCAGCACACCAGCGCCAACAATTAATTTAGGCAGCAGCTTTTGCATCTGTCTCTATCCTTTTCTGTAAAGCCGTGTTGATCATTTTTGTCATTGTATCGGTGTTGAAAGAATGTTGTTCCAGCTGTTTTACTACACATAGGCCAATCACGCTATTGCTGACAAAGATCGCCTGCGACTGCAGCAGCTCATCTCGTTTAATGTTTCGTATTTCAATGCGAATGTTGTTTTCATGCGCAATATCAATGATGTGTTCACGCATGATGCCCATAATTCCGCAACGCGATAAATCCGGCGTCACCAGGACGTCATTTACAACAGCAAAAATATTGCTCATCGTGCCTTCGATGACATTGCCATCAATATCAGACAGAAAGCCTTCGTTAAACTCTGCTCCAAGTTCACGACTGGCCAGTACGTTTTCCAGCCGGTTCAGGCTCTTAATTCCTGATAGCTGGGGATTGAGCGACAGCTGTGTTTCGCAAAATCGCGTATTGATGCCATGTTCATTCCAGTGTGCAACAGTGTCCGGCCATTCTGACTGCATGCATATGCGCATCGGAATCTGCTTTGTTTCATAGCGGTATCCGCGTTTTCCGCTTCCGCGTGTCAATATCAGTTTTATTACACTATGTCTGTTATTGCCTCTGAGTAAACAGTTTATGTCATCTAAAATTAATTGCCTGGCGGGAAATGATATATCGAGTTTACGCGCACCGCTTTGCATGCGGTTTAGATGCTGATCAATAAACACGGGATGCGTGCCAACACAGGCGATGGTTTCAAATACGCCGTCACCATAATGCAGCCCCCGATCAGTGACGGGTACATAGTCGGAAGCTATTCCGTTGATTAAAACCCTGTTCATTTACTCTATTCCAAACGCCTGCAACAGGCCCTTGGCCTTGGCACGTGTTTCTGCCAGTTCATGTTCTGCATCCGAATCGGCAACAATGCCGCCGCCGGCCCGAAAGGTAATTTTATTGCCTTTTCTAACCAGTGTGCGAATCAGGATATTCAAGTCCATGTCACCGTTTCTGTTGATGTAACCGATAGAGCCCGTGTATGCACCGCGGGCCTGCTGCTCCATCTCGGCCAGTATTTGCATGCATCTAACCTTGGGGCAGCCGGTTATGGTGCCGCCGGGAAACACCGCGCGGATAACATCGGCCGGTGATACATCATCACGCAGCCGTCCGATTACGTTAGAGACAATGTGGTGCACGTGCTGGTAACTCTCCAGTGTCATCAGCTCATTGACCTTGATGCTGCCGGGGACACAGATGCGTCCGAGGTCATTTCGCTCCAGGTCAATCAGCATGATGTGTTCAGCCTGCTCTTTTGGATGCGCCATCAGTTCAGATGCAAGCTGCCCATCTAAATCCACATCCTCTGAGCGCGGGCGCGTACCGGCAATCGGACGCGTTTCTATGCAACCGTGATGAACGCTGACCAGGCGTTCTGGTGATGAACTGATCACCGTTGAATGCGGCAACCTGGCGAGCACCGCAAATGAGCCCGGATTTGCTGTTGCAAGATTGTTGAAGATGCTGATATCGCTGGTGTTCTCGTCTATTTCCAGTTGCCAGGGTCGCGACAGGTTGGCCTGAAAAATATCACCATCAACAATATACTGTTTGATATGAGCAACCTGCTCCATGTACAGCGCCTGATCTGCTTCAGTAATTTTATCTACCTTGAGCGTACTTGTTTGAGCTGAAGCCGTGTTGTATGTCGCTGCGGCCTCGACAAAGTCCTGTTCGATCGTATCCAGTAAATGACTGTATTCCTGCTCGGCAACGGCGATGGTGTGATCGAGCTGATGATCATTAATGACAGCTGACGTACAACGTACAGCCATTGCTACTGTAATATCGCGCTCGCCAGGCGGGAGCTACCTCACGGGCTCGATTTCAGCCG
>DAOWLL010000162.1 GCA_030641945.1 Gammaproteobacteria bacterium
CAAAGCTGCGCTCAGCGACATCGTTGTTCCGCGCCCAGCCCGCCAGCTCGTCCAGGCAGTGGTCGATGCTTGAACTGGCTGAACTGAATGCATCCAGGTTATAGTAAATAAATTCTTCTGGGGCATCACCCGGTGGGTCAGTACCCGGGTAGGGGTCGGTGTTACACGAGTTCACGTTAAAGCCGGGCAACGATCCCTTGCGGGTTGAATTCATGTAATCACGCGTCGGCGCGCCGTCGGTCAGGTAAACGATGTAGTTTTTCTGACATTCTTCGGTGATTGGTGTCTCGTAGTGAGTCGGGTTGCCGTTTTCCAGGGTACCGGTCTGGTTACTGGGGTTGGCGAATTTACCATAATCTACTTCCTTACCGCCGAAATACAGCAGCGCCTCGTAGTAGGTTTCCGCCAGCGGCGTATAACCGCCCTCGCTAATGTTGTTCAAACGCTGCTTGAAGTCATTACGGCTGGCCTTGACGTCCAGCGCCGGGTACATCACCGCACCGCCTTCATACTCATCGGCGGTGGCCTGACCGTCGAAGCGCATCAGGCCGATGTTGATATTGTTGTTCGATACCACGATGGCCTCGACCGCATCCTTGGCAACCTGCATTCTTGTCGCCGTGGTTCCACCGACACTAGGGTCAATACGGTAATTCAGGTAGTTGCTATCGTAGATCTGCAGGTTGTTATCACCGCTAGCCCACACCGGGTGTGGTACTGACGGATTGGGCGGCACGGTAGCGGTCCAGGGGCCGCCGTCCGTGATATAAGGATTGCCGGGGCCGGTGTCGCCGTGCACACCCGAGTCGGTATAACACTCGACCAGGTAGGCCTGCTGGGCCGCATTATTGGTCGACATGCCCTGCCAGATATTTTTATTGCCGTGGTACTGTGCAATCTGGTCGACATAGAAGCCGTGTTGTAACAGCGGTCCAATGGGATCGATGACAACGCCCTTGTCATACAGCCGTACCTGGGCATCGCACCTATGGGAAGCCCTCAGAAACTTGTCCTTGCTGCCACAGGGAGGAATGTTGCCGGCCGCGGTATAGTAAAGCATGGTGGCGTCATAACAGCCAACATAGGCATGGGTGTAGTCATAAGCGACCGGCACAGTCAGCTGTCCGCCCATACTGCCCGAGGAGTCAACAACAAACATCACGTTCGGCTGTATTGCTGTCGCGGTCAGGTTGGCCGTGGTGTATATCTCGATGTCTTCCGCGATGGCCGGTGTGGCTGCATATGCGGCAAATACCACACCCGTTACCATCGCCCTGAATCTTGCCCTGAATCCTGATTGAATGTCCATCACTAATACCTCTTTATCTATACCTGTCACCGTGCTGGCTATGATTTTACTCTGCCCAGTGGATGTACTTCACTTCGGCCGTTTCCTTGTCAAACTCGATGAAGACCTGCTGGCCTGCACGCTCGCGTGCACGTAATAAATTTGCTTTCACACCATTGACGTATACTTGGGTGTCTGCGGTGATTTTGACGAACTTATAGTCACAGTCTCTGCATGACACTTCCTTGATGATGCCGCTGCCGTCACTGGTCTGCTTGATCTTCAGATCGCTGATTTCAAACGGGTAATACCATTTCTTTTCTTCAGCTGCAGTCGCATTTCTGGATAATGGCGTGCCTTTTAATAATCTTTCGCCCGCACTGAGCTGTGCACTCAACAGCATAAAAATCGTTATCGGTAATATGAATAGTAATCGCATGATGCTCACCTTTTGCTTCAACAGGTCCATTACAGGTCAATTGCACAGGCTGCAGAGGGAAACCTCATCCCCTGCATTTGCACTGACGATGATGAACCCGTGATTGTTTGTCCTGTTGCCCTGACATTGAAAAAATTCGAGGCCGGCGCCTTGCCTTCTTCCAGGCTGCTGCCGATGTTCTTTTTACAGCCTACCCAGAAAGCCGCTGCCTGTGCTGTGGCCTCACCGTCGGCCGATGCATAGTTGATAATCTGCTCAAATAGCGGATTACCCGGATCAGTGATGAAAACCTGGTAGTTGTTTGTATTCAACGGATCTTCCGATGCTGCAATATCAATAACAGTCTGTGCAGCCTGGAAAGCAATATCATGCTGTTGCGTATTACCCGCAATCTTCAGCTCCAGCGTGGAACTGCTCATCGAACTTACGCCGATCAAGGTCAATACAGTCAGCATTACCAGCGCCATCACCAGCACGGCGCCCTGCTGTTTATTCAGATTGTGTGTTTTGAAATAATTCACCTGTTAACTCCCGGCAGCCACTAGCTCGTCCACCTTGACCATGTTGCGCATCTTGACCACGCTGCTAATCAGCAGGCGACGGTAGCCATCATTAGGTGTGTTCACCACGTTGCCTGCTATGGTGTATGTGCGCGCCGTGTTCAGTCCTTTTTCTTCGCGCTCGGTTCTAATCAACACCCAAAGCCGTGCTGCATATACTTTCGCGAAATCAGTTACCGCATCGGCATTCACAAACTGGTCGATCGAACCATCACCATCAAGATCTTCTCCATACTGAACCTGCAGGTTGGTGGCGCCTGGAAGAATCAGCTGGTCCTGTACCAGCGGACCGTTAATCATGTCAACACGACGCAATGACGGCATGCCATCACCCGGTGTGTTGGTGAAATTACTGATGTAGTAGGCGCGTGAATACAACTGGTGATTCGCTGTCAGTGTACCTGTGTCATCCGGTATTACCGGCTGTGCGGTCCCCAAAAACACTTGACCGGAAAGATAGTTGCTGCGCACATAAGTCGTGCCGCC
This sequence comes from Gammaproteobacteria bacterium, assembly GCA_030641945.1. Classification (GTDB taxonomy): domain Bacteria; phylum Pseudomonadota; class Gammaproteobacteria; order SZUA-229; family SZUA-229; genus JABDQW01. The sequence continues at coordinate 2,774 of DAOWLL010000162.1, forward strand.
TACCAGACTCGCGGTAGCCACAGGATTTGAGTCCGCATAACGCACCACCAGTACATCCGTATTTGCCTGGTGGTTCAGTATGCAGGTATACCCTGCCGGAATTACGCTTTCACCGCCGAATATCGGTTGATCAATATTGATGAACCACTGGTTATGACAATCACCCGTCGCCAGTGGCAACGCAGCGGGGCAACTGGGGTCGCCCATGCGGCAGGAAATAAGCGATGGTATATTGGTTCCACCGAACACACCGGCATGGCGTAGATCATAACCAATAGTTTCCAGTGCGAAGCGCGCATCGGTTACCAGGTTGACCTGGTCTTCGCTGCTGCGCTGCAGATCGCGGGTATTGGTATAAACAGAAAGAATACCACCCATGATGATGATGCCAATGACCATGGCCAGCATCATCTCGATCAGGGAGAAGCCTTGCTGCTGGTTATAATTGTTGTTTTTTATATTCATCATAATATGCAACCTTACGGCTTACATTTGAATTGCAACCGAGTAACTCATACTTGCAGCGTTACCGGTATCCAGATCACGTTCACTCCAGTTCACGCTCACAACCACTAAATTCATCGTCGCCGGCGGCGCAGGCGGTGTAATCACAACGCTGGCCGTCGTTGCCGCATTATTCGGTAACGCTTCGATCAGGGAGCTTTTCCAGCGGAACAACTCGTCCAGTGCCATTTGAGCCGGAGTACATGTGGCCGCCGCTACCGTCGTCTGACTACAACCGTTATCGGTACCCATATCTGCTTCACCCGCAGCATAATTAATCACTGCTGTAGGATTCGAGCGCATACTCTCGAGTATTTCGTCAACCTTCACCACTGCAACTGTTCTTAACGCAGCTGTGTGGCCCGACTTCAACGACATGGTCTGCAGCGACGCAATACCCAGCATACCGACCGAGAGGATAAGAAAGGCAACCAGCGCCTCGATCAGCGAGAAACCTTTTTGCTTATGTTTAATGTTTATATGCATGTTCATTGAATCACCAGTTCTACGGGCAGGATGCTATGTTTGCCAATTGATTGGTCGAACGTACTTTTCCTGATGGACTCAGGTTCACTCCACGTGCAACTGTAGTCACACCATCAGCATTCACTTTCAGTCCGCGTTTGTCACAGATTCTGAATGTTCCTGACTGAACACCGCCATTTAACGCTTTTGGCAGGCCCCGTGATGTAAACGAGACTGAATTGGCAATCAGGTTGGTGACATCATTGCTGCGGATTGTCACCTGGCCACCATCGACACCGGCATTCAATCGCAGGATTCTTTCACCACCATCAACGGTGGCATTGCCGTTAGGGTCCTGGAACACGATCCAGCCATCTTCCCATTGACCCGTACCTGAACACGTAGCTGTGTTAGCACTCTGGCACAGGGTGACACGAATCTGCTGCTTGATCGCTTCACTGCGTGCGATGTTCAGGCCGGCAACAAGATCGTTGGTATTGCTGATCATACGGTTACTGTCAAAGAACACGTTCATCATGGGCAAACCCACAGAAACTAGAATCGATACCACGGCAAGCATGGACATCAATTCGATCAGTGTATATCCGAGTGATTTTTTCATACTTATAATTTAAGACAGAACTAATGCAATAACAGGACTATAAGGACGGAGGGGTTTATATCGCAGACAAGCGGATAATTTTTCACTATTTTATTGATTTTTTACCGCAAATTAGCTGGCAGTATTGATGACAGAAGCTGAACAGATAATAGACAATGTGCCTGTAATAACAATAATTTGGCCGAATACACTGACAAACGGCATTACTCAATGGAAATACATCTTATTGTGATCGTATTTGCCCACTCATAAGCAAGCGAGCTTTTACATGAACCTGGATAGAGTATCTTCTGGCGACAACTACAAGGAAGCGCCGGTTAAACCGAATTTCTAGGATTTATAAAGTAGTTACGCAGTTTCACCCGCTCGAATAATCCCGCTGCTTGCAGTGGGTTAAATGACACAAGTTTGAACTTTTTATGAGTGATAGTATCTGACCAGTAATTCAAAATTGTTTTCTCAACCCGACCGGGTATTACTTCGCTCTTTAGCAGCCGGCCGCTTTTATTAGTTGCATAGATCAAAGATGTCAAAATTGTATATCAGAGAAATCCGCCACTCACATATTTATCGATTTTTAGGTGTTGCCCTTATCCCGTTGATGCTTGGCGCATGCGCTGTTGACGAGGAAGACATAACACCTCTACACGTGCGCAGTATTGCCGAAGTGCTTGGACTCACAGGCGATCCAACCACCAAGACCAACCACACCCTGCCAGATATCAGCGAGCCGAAAGCACAGCTGGGCAAGAAGCTGTTTTTTACTATGGGATTGAGTGGCAATACGGATACTGCTTGTGCCAGTTGCCATCATCCAGTCCTTGGCGGTGGTGAAGACCTGTCATTATCGATTGGCGTTAATG
>DAOWLL010000296.1 GCA_030641945.1 Gammaproteobacteria bacterium
ATGTGTGGGTGTCCATGTTTATTCACCTCCGATCTGTCGCCAGCTTTGCTTGGCGCACTGGGTGTCTATGTTTATTTGTTGCTGAAGGCTAACTACCGCTAGACCTAGACTAAAATGGGATTTATTCTTCCTGTACCCCTCTATCTCACAGGTCAAAGTGGTACCTTGCCTGATAGTTCACTGAACAAACTAAAATCACGACGAACAAACCGAGATGAAGCTAAAACACATTATATTCGCATTATTCATCGGCATAATCAGCTACCCCTTATTGTCACTGGCACAGGATTTGAAACTTAACCCGTCTCGCGTCAAATGGACAAGTCTGGATTACAAAACCCGTGTCCTGTTTTTCGGGATGAAGATCGAGGTCCAGATCAATCAGATATCTCAAGCCGCATCCAGAGCCGCCTTACTCACGCCGAAACATGGTGAGGGGACGATGCCACAGGTGGATCCCTCCTATCGTATTGACCTGGGCACCGAAATATTGGGGCGCAATTCATTTATCAGTCTCTGGTTCGATCCCGATGGGACTGCATTCCAACGAACGCAAACAGATACGGGCAAAAAGCATCGGGTAAAGACTTACCGGATTTTAAAAAATGGTTACTATTCGCTCCAAGCTAAACCTAAGGAGAATGAAAAGGAACTTCCGCCGAACAAATGGACCGACTTCGGCGAAGGCAAAAATAAATTCAACAAGTTTCCACCCGCAGGAACTACAATTGCCGAACCCACTGCCTTATATTACCTGGTTTCAGCATCCCCTCTGAACAAGCCAGGTGACAAATTCGAGCAGAATATCTTTACTAAACATGGTATTTACCGGCTTGATCTACTCGCCGTTGACTATCAGAATATCGAAGTGGATTTCGAAAGTAATCAAAGTGGCAAAAAAAGAGCAATCTATAACGACGAATTTAAAACCTTGCATATCAGGATGAAAGGCGAAGCAATTGATCCTTCGGTACAGGGCGATTTCGCTCTCTTCGGACTAGAAGGTGAAATTGATCTGTATTTAGATCCTGAAACCAGGGTATTAGTACAGATTAGCGGCGATATGGACATCGTTGGATACACAGACATTAAATTAAAAGCGGTTACCTTCTAGACCTGGAAACCAACTAATCATAACTAATCATGGACACCCATAAAATAAATTGCTAGGCCAGGAGCGTCACGGCATTCCCAATTTTTAATCGCAATATTTCATCCGCCCGCCCCTGGTTAACTGCAAGCTCCACTAACCCATTAGAGTTTTCATACCAAAATCCCTGTCCTACGGCAACATCAGCAAAGGTTCTTGCCCAACTAAGCCGTTGGCCTCCTACAGCAATAACCTGATTATTATCGAGGGTTGCTGCACGTATGCCGGTCATGGCATTGCCAAAGTGATCAATATAGATAATCTTTTCCAAGTCGCTCGGCCAACGGCTTAAGTGATCAGGAGATATATCAAAAAGCTGTCCAGGAGGCGTTTCTCCGTTTGCCAACATGGCTGCCACTGGTGCAAATAAATCCCGACCGTGAAAGCTGGCAGATAGCCTTTCAGGTTGCCAAATGATTTCCCACCACTTCATCTCACTGTTAACCGGCGCATGTTGGGCGACAATATTAAATAAACCATTATCCGGCCCGACAAACCAACGTTCGTTAATTCTGGCTATTAATGGTTTGCGTTGACTGCCAACACCAGGATCAACGACGCATAAAAAAACACTATCTTGTGGAAATTCGCTTACTAGTGATGCCAACAAATAAGCCGCGGCTTGAGGGTCAAAGGTTGGTGCATCATGCATAAGGTCAATCACCGGTGTCGTTGGCGCCTGCTGGCAAAGTACTGACTTCATTTGCCCAACGTATGGTCCGGTAATACCGAAATCTGTGAATAATACAATCATCCTGGATACATCCGTTGTGTTGTATGAGGTTTATCAGTTTACTTAATGTTAATGTGCCGGATCAACAAACCGGGTACAGATCACAATTCTTTCTAATATTAGTGATAACTTTAATCTGCTCCCGATTTTCATTCGTCTCTTTAAAGTTTTATATTCCGATGATTAAATTATGATCGTCTACAATGAGATCCACATATCAATCCAAAGCATAATGCTGGCACTCCTGACATGAAGATTGGCGTACCGAAAGAGATCAAGGCAAATGAAAACCGCGTGGCTCTGACCCCTGGCGGCACACAAGCATTCGTGCAGGCTGGCCACAGCGTGCAGGTGCAGTCCGGCGCTGGCGCCGGATCCGGCTTCTCAGATGAAGATTATGCCGAGGCGGGAGCGCAACTGGTTTCTGCCGAAGCCACATGGGAAACAGACCTGGTACTCAAGGTCAAGGAACCGCTGGAAGAGGAATACCACCGTCTCGGTGAACAGATGGTATTTACCTATTTCCATCTCGCCGGTGTCACCCGGACGCTCACAGATGTCCTTCTTGAACACAGGACCACCGCCATCGCCTACGAAACCGTGGAGGACGACCAGGGCAAACTGCCACTGCTGGCACCCATGAGCGCGGTGGCGGGCAACATGGCCGTGACTATGGGCAACTATTACCTCGCCCATTTCAACAACGGCAAAGGCATGTTGTTGTCTCGCATCTTTACCGAGCGCTACGGCAAGGTGGTGGTCATCGGTGACGGCGTGGTCGGCCGGCACTGCGCACGTGCGGCCGCCGCCATAGGTGCAAACGTTTATCTTGTCGGTCGTCATCGCGAGCGTATACCGGAGCTGAAGCGTGAGATTTCTGCAGACTTGCACTTCGTGCTATCCGAACCCGACAACATCGCTACCGAATTGCGCGATGCCGACCTGGTGGTCGGCGCCGTGCTGCGCCGCGGGGGCCGCGCACCGCATGTCGTTAGCGAGACTATGGTGCGAAACATGCAGCCCGGTTCAGTCATCGTGGACGTCAGTATCGACCAGGGTGGCTGTGTAGAGACATCACACCCAACCAAGCATAGCGCGCCGGTTTATGAATGGCACGGTGTCATCCACTATTGTGTAACCAACATGCCCGGTGCCTATCCCCGGCTGTCCACCATCGCACTGACCAATGCCACCCTGCCGTACGCACTCAAGCTGGCCGAGAGCGGCCTCGATGTACTGCGCGCTGATCAGGCTTTTGCCAGGGGCGTGAATACCTACGACGGGCATATCACTTGCAGAGCCGTTGCCGAGGCGCTGGAATTCATGGACAGATATGTTGAATTCACTTGATATAGCTACAACTCGAACCGGGAGGTTGTCATTTGAATATTTGAGCTCAGAGTAGAATGGCACTTACTTAAGCATAAAAAAGATCAAAGTAGCGTCATATAAAGGAACGACAGCGACGCGGCAATCTTATTGTGGTGCGCGATTCAGGAGATTGCTTCGTGCCTCGCAATGACAACATAAACCTCATATGTCTTAAGTAAGTGCCATTCCACTCCGACCCCTTTTATTTATTGGTTTCTGAGAAAGGCAAATAACAAGACCTGACCCCCTTCTGTATGCTGACCCACTTCTGTACCCCATACGAGGTTTACGGGGCATGGCACACTCCTTGTGTTATGTTGAAAACAGCTTCCTGCTGTATTGGCTTAACTATATCAGGTGATGGAATTTGGTCAAAATTAAATC
>DAOWLL010000408.1 GCA_030641945.1 Gammaproteobacteria bacterium
AGGAGCGGCTTTAGCCGCGAATTGTCAATATTCGCGACTAAAGCCGCTCCTACCCATGTCCCCGAACACCTGTTACCCATGTGTCCGGTCTAAACAGTTACACTTCATCCGGGCTACAAAACTATTCACACACAACATCATTCGCGTGTTTTGCGGGGGCCGTGTAGCGGTAGGCGGCTAAAACCTCTGTGTTCTCTGTGACTTTGTGGCAATTATTTGAATATTTACCCACTTGATGGGGTGAAGCCCCGAATCATTTTAATCAGGATTCTTGACATCTTGCCTTGATTCATTATTTTATGTTTGTATGGCTTGTGTAAACCAACCATCACAACATCATAATAATTTAATATCCCACACAAAGGAGAAACAGATGTCAGATTCATTTCCTAACGCACCCGGTGACTGGAACGCTTCTGTGGCTGAAGCTGTAGCCAGCGAAGATAAGCTTGAACTTACCGAAGACCACTGGCAGTTGGTACGTGCTTTGCAAGAATATTACGACAAGGCGGAACGACCTACTTTACGCCAAATTACAGATGCACTGGAAGAGAGCTTTCATTCGAAAGGCGGGATGAAATACCTTTATCAGATTATACCCGGCGGCCCGGTGGCCCAGGGCTGCAAACTGGCCGGCCTAACAGTACCAGCAGGTGCTGTCGACAAGTCATTCGGCAGCGTTGCCTGAATCACCCAGGCCCTGGCGACAAAGTGGATTGCCTGCCGCCAGGGCCTGATTTCAGCTGAATTTTTAACTGACGATCAAATACACACCTGCAAGCATCAGGCCAGCGGCAAGAAAGTGCTCGATTCGAGCACGCTCATGAAACAGGATCACGCTGTATAAAATACCAAATAGTAAACTGCTGCGTTTCACCGCGATCATGTATGCAACTTCTACATGCTGGATAGCGAAAAAGTGCGTTAACACCATAACCCCCATGAACAGCCCAATGGCCAGATGAGGCACAGGCTTTCGCCATAAAACATGTATACGCGTTCCAGCGCCAATAGAAAAAGCAATAATCACAGTAAAGCCGATAACCACATAATAAAGCGTACCGAAAAAGACAGGTGTGGTATAAGCCAGTGCGCCCTTACCCAGCACCGATGTCAAGCTATACAATGCGGCCGTGATTAACATCAGACGCGAGCCGCGCTCGGTAACAATCGCACGGAATGGTGCAATCACGTTGAATCGCTCACCCCGCGCATGCTCCAGGTTCAACAGCCACGCTCCGAGAACAACCAGCAATATGCCGGCAAAGCCGATCAACGAAACCTGCTCCTGCAAAAAAACATAACCGGTCAGTGTATTGAATACGGGTGTGAATGCCAGGTAAGGCAGGGTCAGCGATAATGAGGTATCACGTATGGCCTGCGAGTACAGCAGCATGGCTGTTACTTCGAGCGGGATCAATGCTGCCGTCCAGTACCAGAATTCTGTAGCCAGCTCCGGCATTGGCTGTATAGCCAATAGCGGCAACAATAACAGGCCCGGCATGCCGAAACGTATTATTACAAGCTCTCGCGCACTATAGCCTTGCAGGTATTTCCGGGTAAGCGCATCTGCTGTAGCGATGCAGAACGCAGACAACAAGGTTAAAGGCAGCCACTCCATCGATTTTCAGGACACTGCTACGCGTTCATCATCTGCAACTGAAACTCAGCCACATGACGTTTAGATCTGGTGTTGAAATCACCGGGCTCAAGGACATCATAGACATCGCGCACAGATAGCTAGACCACAAGGTTTCAGCATGCCAGTAGCCGCCATCAATGATATTTTTCAGTCGTTATATGACCAGGTTCTCGTCGTAAATGCTTGCGCATATTTCTCGACTTTAACAACTCCATAACATCTACAATCATGGCAGAGTTGCCACACATCATTACATGCGAGTCACCAGGGCCCATCGCGATGCCAGCCTGTTGCTCCAGCTCACCGCTCACAATGGCATCAGTAACACGCCTGTTTATTGCTCCCTGCAGCATTTCACGAGTGACCAGGGGCACAAACGACAACTGTTGATGTTGCTTGCAAACTTGTGCTATCACATCCTGATAAGCAAGTTCCTGTGCTGTCCTTACAGAATACACAAGTACGACTTTTTCAAATCTCTGCCATGCTTCTTCTGACCTGAGGATAGAAATGAATGGCCCGACGCCGGTACCCGTGGCGATCATCCACAGATGCCTGGCCGCAGGCACTTCGTCAACTGTTAAAAAGCCATATGGCTTATCCGCCACTTTAATAACATCGCCCTGCTGCAAAGTCGCAAGTCTTGGTGTCAGCGGACCCCCGGGAACGATATTAAAGAATATCTCGGACTCGGGCCCGCCCGGTGAGTTAACCAGGGAGTAGGGTCGAGCCACAATTTCGCCGTCTAACTCAAGCGCTACTCGTACGAACTGCCCAGCCTTGAAATCCCCAATGGGCGCGCTAAACCGGAGCGAGAACAGGCGCTCTGTCCATTGCCTGTTTTCCGTGACCCTGCCTTCAATCCACTCAGGCATTAGATTATAACCCGTAATATTTCATCTGAATTCACCATCAGGCTGCCGATGCAAAGCAGTACTTGAATGTTATCCGTAGATCAATAATATCATCGCGAGACACGGTAAAAACCATGATTCATTCATATATATTCAATCACTTATTATTACGGGTCGCTCCCAAATACAGTGGGTAGAC
>DAOWLL010000054.1 GCA_030641945.1 Gammaproteobacteria bacterium
GATTAGAAATATTGCGATGCTTGACGGCGTTCATCAGCATCTTTCCCGCATAGAAGGAAAACATGAGTTACTACGCGCGTTAAAGCAAAATATTTCGATTCTTTTTGGTATCAGTAACTGCATACTTTTTCTTTACGACGCCGCTAGCGACAAACTCCAGGCCGTATCCACTGTTGAGAATGACCTGCACCTGAAAGACTTAAAGATACCGCTTGAGCCTGGTCGAAGCATTGTAACTGACGCCCTGCTGGAAATGAGCACGCTTAATTCATTTGAATTAATACAGGATGGACTATCTATAGTGGATCGCCAATTGATCGGCCTCAACAACAAAGAAGGCCTGTTATGCATGCCGCTGATTGTTCATAACGCAGCCATAGGCACGCTGGTTCTTGGTATCGACGAAGCCCAGTTACCATCACTACTGAAGCAGCAAAGTTTATTCAAGCGCTTTGCCAACGAAATAGCCAACACGATCAGTTCCTCTCTCACTGAATTTCGCGGTGAAGATGAAGACAACACAACAGATCCGGATCAAATCCTCAAAGCTCGCGCAAGGGAAGTCATACATGAAGTACGCAATCCTCTAAGTATCATCAACAACTATCTGGAAATCCTTGGTATAAAACTTGAAGGTGATGATCCCGCACAACAGGGCCTGGAAACCATCAGGAGCGAGATCTTCCGCATCAACTCGATACTGGAAAAACTCTCTCAACCCAGCACTGCTGATACCACCGAAACAGTTCCAGTGGATATCAATGCCCTCGTGGCTGATCTGTCTCACATGTTCCAGACCTCATTGTTTGCTGCCCACGATATTGAAATAAGCCTTAATCTGGATGAGAGCATGCCCCCCATGCTGACCAATGCAGACGCACTCAAACAGATATATACCAACCTGGTAAAAAATGCAGTTGAGGCTCTCCCTGCAGAAGGTCTGGTTATGGTCTACACTCAAGATCAGGTAAATGTCGATGGAAAAGCGCACTTTGAAATATGCGTAGCAGATGATGGACCGGGCATTCCAGCCGAGATTTTGCCTGATTTGTTCACACCCATAAAAACAACAAAAGGTGATGGACATGCGGGAGTGGGGCTTACAATTGTAAAAAATCTTGTCAATGAACTGCACGGCTCTATCAGTTGCAGGAGCAGCGACAAAGGCACGAGTTTTCATATTCTCCTGCCACGAAATATACAAGAATAAGAACACTTACTCTGGCACCTGTGAATAACTAGAACATAACAAAGGCAGGGCGGCCTTTGCACCAAAGAGTAATAAAATGAGAAGTAATGAACAGAAGATCCTCATCGCAGATGATGACCCCGTCGTACTAAAAAGCCTGAAAGACTTGCTGGCGACCCGCGGCATTGATGCCGATACCGCTATTGGCGGCCGTGAAGCTATCGTCTGTCTTGACCAGAAAGAATACGACCTTTTATTACTGGACCTGCAGATGCCCTATGTCAACGGGCATGATGTTATGCGTCACATCAAGCAGCAGGATATGGATATTTCCGTCATTGTCGTTAGTGGCGAAACATCCTTTGAGGCCGCCAGGGACGCCTGCTCACAAGGTGCTTATGACTTCCTGCGCAAGCCCTATGCCACTGATGAGTTGATGATTACGGTCCACAACGCACTCAATGAAAAACAGCTGGAGAAACACAATAAGCTGATACAGAGTCAGTTACGTGAGTCCGAGCGCATGCACCGCTACATGGTGAATACATCGCCCGATATTATTTACATACTCGACCGGGACGGCCACTTCACTTTCATCAATGAACGCATCGAGACATTGCTGGGTTATAACAGCAAGGAACTCGTCGGCAAGCACTATTCACTACTTGTACACCAGAATGATATCGAGGTTGCCCGCTATGTCTTTAATGAACGTCGTGTTGGTGACCGCGCATCACGTAATGTTGAAATGCGCCTGAAATGCAAAGATGACAGTTCGCCGCGCTTTTTTGATACACGCGCGCTGCCGATTGAGCTTAGCTCCATGGGGATATATCAAAATGAAGACAATCCCAAGAAACGAACGTATCTTGGCACGTATGGTGTTGCGCGCGACATTACTGAACGCAAGATAGCCGAAGATACAATCAACTTTCAGGCCTACCACGACCTGCTTACAAACCTGCCAAACCGGGCATTATTAAGAGACCGCCTTAGCCTGGCAATATCCCAGGCCAAGCGTGAAGAAGAACAACTGGCAGTAATGTTCCTTGACCTGGACCGGTTTAAAAACATCAATGATACACTTGGCCATGTCGTCGGCGACGAACTTTTACAGCAGGTCAGCACCCGGCTGAAGAGCTGTGTTCGTGAAGGCGACACCCTGGCGCGCTTTGGCGGCGATGAATTTACCCTGCTGCTGCCAAAAATCACCAAAGGCAAGGAAGATGTCAGCAAGATTGCCGAAAAAATAAACGAGGTTCTCAAGGCTCCATTTGTCATCGACAACAACGAACTGTATGTCAGCGCCAGTATCGGCATATCGATCTACCCGCGCGACGGCACCAACATGGACAGCCTGATTAAACATGCCGATATTGCCATGTATCACGTCAAAGATACCGGTAAGAACAATTACAAGTTCTACAGCAATGATATGACAACACCTTATTTCCAGAACCTTTCACTGGAAACAGGGATTCATAAAGCGCTCGATAATGATGAATTTCACTTAATGTATCAGCCTCAGATCAATCTAAAAACCGGTGAAATCGTTGGTGTAGAGGCGCTGTTGCGCTGGGATCACCCCGAGCACGGGCCCATAACTCCAGCCGAGTTTATTCCATTTGCGGAAGAAACCGGGCAGATTGTTGAAATTGGCCACTGGGTTCTACGCAATGCCTGTGCCGAACTGAAGCGCTGGCGCGATGCCGGCCTGCCCGAGATTCGCATGTCGATCAACATGTCAGCCCGTCAACTGGGGGAGAAGGCAATCGTTAAACACGTATCCAGAATTCTGAAAGATTACAGCATACCGGGACATTGCCTCGAAATCGAAATTACCGAGAACACCATTATGAACGACATGGACAGCGTCGTTCACAAGCTGAAAGCGCTCAGCAAAAAAGGCGTCTATATTGCAATTGATGATTTCGGCACAGGCTATTCTTCATTGAGTTACCTGCACAAGCTGCCAATTCAGACACTCAAGATTGACCGTGCTTTCATCAAGGAAGTCAACATGAAGCACTCTGGTAACTCGATTATCAATACCATCGTCGCTATGGCCAAGGGCCTGAACCTGAACGTTATCGCTGAAGGTGTTGAAACCCAGCAACAACTGGAATATCTACAGGAAATTGATTGCAGCGAGGCGCAGGGTTACCTGTTTGGGAAACCACTAACTGCTGATGTGATCATGCAGCTGCTGATCCAGGAGCCCTATGCTACACCCGGCTCAAGCCCGGGCCTGAACGGCAGCCGGCATAGAACACATTAAAACAGGGACGAGGGGCGAGTAACGAGGGACGAGGATCAGGGAATATTCCGAACCAGATCAACAAAAGCGTTTTAGGCGCTTTTGTTGTTTCCGGTCAGAGCCCGGGCGAACGTATTGCAGCGCAATACGCCCTAATACTCTTTCATCAAGAGGCTCTTACCCGTCATTTCAGAAGGCTGCTGCAGACCCATTAACTGCAGCACGGTTGGCGCCACCGAGCTCAGGTCTCCACCAGGCAATAGATGCCAGTTTGTTTCATCGATCACCATGCACGGTACCGGATACAGCGTGTGCTGGGTGTGTGGTTCCTGCGTTACCGGGTCAACCATTTCGTCACAGTTACCGTGATCAGCCGTCAGCACCACTGAAAAACCCGCTGCAACAGCGGCATCCAGTACGCGGCCTACCTGAGTGTCCAGTGCCTCAACCGCAGCTATGACGGCGTCACGTACTGCCGTATGACCAACCATGTCGCCGTTGGCAAAATTAACCAGCATAAATCCGTATTCACCAGACTCCAGCGCTCCAATGACCTTATCGGCCACCTCAGCTGCGCTCATTTCCGGCTGTAAATCATAGGTGGCCACATCCGGTGAATTCACCATCACATGCTCTTCACCTGCAAACGGTTTCTTCTTGCCGCCATTGAAGAAATAGGTCACATGCGCATACTTTTCCGTTTCAGCACAATGGAACTGCTTGTAACCGGCACGGCTGACAACCGATGCAACTGTGTACTGGGGACGCTCCGGTGCATAACCGATGGGCAATAAAAACTCCGGATCATATTCTGTCAGGCAGGTAACCGTCGCACCCGTGTAGTTTCCGGTATTGAATTCATCGAAATCAGACTGACTCAATACCGCTGCCAGCTGACGAGGGCGGTCATTGCGGAAATTGAAGAAGATGACGCTATCACCTGACTGAATGAGCTCACACGCTTCCAGCACCGTTGGTTTGATAAATTCATCAGTTTCTTCACGCGCATAGGCTTCCTCAATCGCATAGCGCGCATTCTCGGCCGTACGCCCCTCACCATTGACCATGGCTTGCCATGCCTTTTCCGTTCTGTGCCAGCGGTTATCGCGATCCATTGCATAATAACGACCGCATACAGTCGCAATACAACCATTGGCATCCTCAAGCCTGTTTTCAAGTTCGTGCAAATACACCAGCGCCGACATCTGTGCTGTATCGCGGCCATCGGTGATCATATGCACAATTGGTTTCACCTTGTTTTGCGCACAAAGTTCTATCAGAGCGAACAGGTGATTGATATGACTATGCACACCACCATCTGAAACAAGACCCACCAGGTGTAGAGGCCGCTCATCTTGCGCTGCATCCTCGACAGCAGAAACCAGTGCGGCATTTTCAAAAAAGTTGCCGTTATCTATTTCATCGTTGATACGCACCAGGTCCTGGCGCATGACCGTACCACAACCAATGGTCATGTGGCCGACCTCGGAGTTGCCCATCTGGCCATCAGGCAGACCTACAGAGCTGCCGCATGCGTCGAGCGTGGTATGGGTGTTTCTGGAGAAATATTCATCAAGACGCGGTGTTCTTGCTTCCTGTACCGCGTTGTTAATACGGCTCGGGTTGACTCCGAACCCATCTAGAATAATCAGTAGTGTCGGTCTTCGGGGGACTTTTCTGGCTTCGACCATCTAAATTCTCAATATCCTGTCTGAATGTATGCTTGGCTTCTTAATCGGGGCGGGAATTTTACACTATTTATAGACATTACGCGTGGTTAGGGAGTTCACACCACAAGACATTCAAACACAGACACCCTGTTTTTGGGCTGACTCAGTCCGGCCTTTGCAGGTTTTCATCCTCTTCCCGCTCCATTTCGTCCAGCATGGACTCCTTTTCATCCTCATCTGGATTATCGGGATTATCATCATGGAATTGAAAATCAGGGTGGCTCTCATCAACCGCTTTAGGCTTGATAAAGAGTCGTGACATGATCAGGCCGATTTCAAACAACGCCCACATCGGTACCGCCAGCAACGACTGTGAGATCACATCCGGTGGTGTCAGCATCATGCCAATGACAAAGGCGCCGACGATGATATAGGGCCGCTTCTTGGCCATATCGTCTGCGGTGGTGGCGCCTGCCAGAATCAGCAGAAAAGTCGCAACCGGCACTTCAAATGCGATAGCAAAAGCAAAAAATATGGCGATTATAAAATCAAGATACTGACCAATATCGGTCATCACCGCCACACCTTCCGGAGCGACCGCGATGAAAAATGCGAACAGCAGCGGGAAAACCACGAAATAAGCGAATGCGATGCCGCAATAAAACAGCAGCACACTGGAGATCAACAACGGCGCAGCGAGATTTTTTTCATGCCTGTACAGGCCGGGCGCCACGAATGCCCACAGCTGGTGCAGCAAATAGGGCACCGCCAGCAGCACCGCCAGCAGCAAGACCAGCTTGAATGGCACCAGGAATGGCGAGGTCACACCGGTTGCAATCATTGAAGTGCCTTCCGGCATCAACGCCAGCAGTGGCTGCGCCACCGCTGAGAATATCTGCTCTGAAAACGGGAACAGCATCAGGAACAGAATCAGCACTGCCAGCACCATGTGCAGCAGGCGGTCACGCAGTTCAATCAGGTGATCGAGCAGAGTCTGCTCTTTACCATCAGTATTTTGACTGGCGTTGTGTTCTTCAGCCGGCATGAGCTAGCCCGCATATTGCATGAAGGATTTGGATTTTAGGGGCAAGCTGGCTAAGCAGGTTGGACGATCGCCCGCGGATTCATAGCCAAAGCTATGGATCAAGGGGGATCGTTCAAGATGCGACGCCAGGTTGTTCGTCTCATCCATGAGACTCACCCCTTCGTGGCTTGCGCGATATTTTTTTCCTGAAAAAATATTGTTCATAAAACCACACGGACAAACTGTAACAGGTTAAATCTCATTTAATTGACTGTAACTTCTTGTAATATCATTCATTATCGATCATTCCGTATCCGCCTTCGTGCAATATGCGGGCTAATCCCTGGACTTCTCGCTTTTTTCGTCGGCTGATTCAGCTTCCTGTTCGACGATTTCGTAATCCGGCTTGGCAGGCTCTTGCTGTTGCTCATCAAGTGAGACGGTCTCGTTCAACTTACCCTGCAACTTGTTTATCTGCACTTCCTGGTTATGAACCATGCGCTTGAGATCGCTGACATCAAACTCGCTAGCCACTTCCTCTTTCACACCCTCGACATAGCGGCGCGCCTTGCCGAACCAGTGGCCGGCTGTACGTGCAGCTGCTGGCAGACGTTCCGGCCCGACAATCAGCAGAGCCAGAATCAGGATTAGAAACAGTTCCCAGAAACCGATATCAAACATGCGGGATTATTCAGGTGGGTTAGTGCCTGATAGCACTCAAACCTTATCTTTGTCTTTAGACTCAACTTCAGCATCAATGACATTGCCGTCATCCTGCTCGATTTCCTTCTTCATGGTGGTGTCTTCGGTGCTGTCTTTTATTGCACCTTTAAAACTTTTCACCGCAGAACCAAGGTCACCGCCAAGATTACGCAGTTTTTTGGTACCGAACAAAAGAATCACAATGCCAAGTACAATCAATAATTGCCAGATACTAATACCCATTATTCTCTCTCCAGTTTCACGTCAGCCCGGAAGGCCTATCGCGAAGCTTTTTCATCATGGCCGGAAACACCGAAGCGCCGACCCAGTTCATGTAAAACATCATCCGGCCCAAGTCCCTTGTGTGCCAGCAATACCAGGCTGTGGAACCACAGGTCCGCAGTCTCATATATCAATTTATCGTTATCGCCGTCTTTGGCGGCAATCACGGTTTCTGTGGCTTCTTCACCAATCTTCTTAAGGATAGCATCAAGTCCCTTTCCATACAGGCTTGCGACATAAGAAGAATCGGGCTCAGCCTGTTTACGCTGCTCCAGCACCTCAGCCAGTTGTTCCAGTATATCTGTCATGTAATCAGCAGAATCGGCCTTATTTGACGATTATCGGTAAATATCCTTCGGATCCTTGATGACAGCATCAACTTCGACCCATTGATCGCCCTCCAGTTGGCGATAAAAGCAGCTTTCACGTCCAGTATGACAAGCAATTCCACCCTTCTGTTCCACTTTTAGCAAAATCACGTCTTCATCACAATCAAAGCGTATTTCCAGCACCTGCTGTGTGTGCCCGGATTCCTCGCCCTTGTGCCACAATTTCTGACGGGAACGCGACCAGTACACGGCCTGTTTTTTTTCGGCGGTCAGTTTCAATGCCGCTCGATTCATCCAGGCCAGCATCAATACCCTGCCACTGGCAGCATCCTGCGCGATGGCAGGTATCAAGCCCTCAGCATTGAAGCGGATCTCATCCAACCAGGTTTCTGACATGATGTTAGTATCTTAATGAAGTGTCGCTTTATTATTTCAGTACTTTGGCTTTAAAGCCGTACTTCAATACCACTCTCAGCCATCTACTGCTTGGCTTCGTGCACGCGGTATTCAGCAAAATCGAAAATACTGGCAGCCAGCACCGCGTCCGCCCGGCCCTGCAGGACCCCCTCGGCAAGATGTTCGAGATTACCGACACCGCCCGAAGCAATGACGGGCACCGATACCGCTTCTGATATGGCACGCGTCAGCGCCAGATCGAAACCCATTTTGGTGCCATCACGGTCCATGC
>DAOWLL010000322.1 GCA_030641945.1 Gammaproteobacteria bacterium
CCGACAGTAAGGTAAGCAAAAAGAATGACTGTGATCTGACCGAGTTCGACACCCACATTAAAGCTGATCAAGGCCGTTGCAAACGCATTAGGCGGCATGCCGAATTCTGACAATACACCTGCAAAGCCCAGGCCGTGCAACAGGCCAAACAGAAAAACAAGCACCAGCCTGCTTTTATGCAGGGAATGCGCAAAAATATTTTCTATTCCAACATAGGCAATTGACAATGCGATTAGCGGTTCGACGATATTCGCAGGCAGGCTGATGATGCCTTTCATCGACAGGGCCAGCGTCAGTGTATGTGCAACAGTGAACATGGTTACCTGCCACAGCAATGGTTTCATCCGGGTGCTGAGCAGGAATATCCCGACGATGAACAAAATGTGGTCCGTTCCCTTTGGAACGATATGTTCAAAGCCTATAACCATGTAGGAGAGAATGACCTCGGCAACGGGTCTGCGGGTAAATATCTCTTCCAGGGAAAATGACTGACTGGGCTCGTCCTTGCGCAGCCATTGCCATTCAGACCAGTGCCATTGTTCATTGTCTTCATCAACCTGGCGTACGCGCACGGCGTTATCGCCGAACCTGGCCGGGTAATACCACTGTAGATTTTGCGTGCTCTGATCCAGTTCAGCGCTGAGCTTGATAACACTGATACGGGGAACTTTTGTATAGCCGGGTTCCGGTATCCAGACTTCAACAATGTCTAAAGGCACAATCAGGTCATCAGCTTTGAGAAATATCTGGTCGAGAAACGCCTGTTTAAAAGGTTCAAATGCAGCACGAAGCTGCTCTGGTTGAAGTACACGCAGTTCATCATATTCATCGGCTGTGGGGGCGTCCTGCGTATTCTTGTACTGGGCGTTGATCCCGGTGAGTAAAGCCTCGATACTGGCCCTGACTTCAATATTGACGCGTCCAGTTGTGTTTGCGCTGATTTCAACCAGTGCCGGCTTGACGATATCAGCCGTTGCCACGCTAACCAGACCGAGGGTGGTGAGTAATATTAGAAAGATGCGCAAATTCATGGAGTGCGGATGTTAACCCGGATAATGATCCGAAGATAAATTAGGTCTATCTTCCATGAATAAAATCAGGGTATCAGCGTCACTCTACATTAACCATTACTAATTAACACTTTTATCAAAACTGCGATATTATCTATTGGTTTTTAAGAATAATGCGCATTATCGCCGTATAAGAGAGGTTCAGAACATGTCGCTAATTGATCGCCGAGAATTCCTTAAGTTATTGAGTGCAGGAGCTGCTGCTGGCGCCATTCCATGGCTGAGCTCATGCAGCAGTGATGTCACTGCAAGTGGTCTTCCCAAGGACTTCTACACGATTCCCAAGCGCGGCAATGCTCGCATACTTCACTGCACCGACTTCCATGGCCAGTTAAACCCGGTTTTTTTCCGTGAGCCCAATGTCAATCTCGGCATGGGCGAAGCTTTTGGCCGTCCGCCCCACATGGTCGGTAAACAGTTTCTCAAGTATATGGGCTTGAAGGAAAACACCCCGGAAGCACATGCCTATACCTACCTGAACTTTAATAAAACCGCAAAACAGTTCGGTCGTATGGGCGGCATGGCAAACATGAAGACACTGGCTGATAGCCTGCGTGAACAAATGGGTGGCCGCGAGAACACATTAATGCTCGATGGCGGTGACTTGTGGCAGGGCTCCGGCACATCATTATGGACACGTGGTGTCGATATGGTAGAGGCCTCTAACATACTCGGTATCGATGTTATGGTCGGCCACTGGGAATTCACCTACAGGGAAGATGAAGTACTGAGCAATGTCGCTCTGTTCAAAGGCGATTTTATTGGCCAGAACGTGCGGGTAAAGGAAGATTCACTCATGGACGACGGTTATGCCAAGCTGGTCGAAACCTATGATGGCCGCGGCCTCTATGATGAAGATACAGGCCACGCATTCCGGCCTTATGTCATACGCGAAGTTGGCGGCGCACGCATCTGCGTGATTGGCCAGGCCTTCCCGCGCACCGCGAATGCCAACCCGCAGGAATTTTTCCCTGACTGGTCATTCGGCTTGCGCGAAGATGACATGATCGAGCTGGTTGAAGCTATACGTGAAGACGAAAAACCGGATGCCATTGTTCTGCTTTCACACAACGGCATGGATGTGGACGTCAAGATGGCTGAGCGCGTGCCTGGACTGAACGCAGTATTTGGCGGCCACACGCATGATGGTGTGCCCAAACCGCTGAAAGTCAAAAATGTCGAAGGCAATGAATGCCTGGTCACCAATGCGGGTTCAAACGGTAAATTCCTCGGCGTCATGGACTTCGATATTGACGATGGCAAGATCAAGTCGATCAATTATGAAATGCTGCCAATCTTTTCCGAAGCACTGCCTGCGGACAAGGAATTACAGGCTTATATCGATCAGATGCGTAATACCACGTATGACAAGAATATTGTCGAGAGCCGCGTCAAGAAGATGCATTACAACAAGAGCAGGCTTGGCAAATCCTATAAAGAAATTCTGGACGAAAAGCTCGCTATCGCGGATCGCACGCTCTATCGACGCGGTAACTTTATGGGTACCTGGGACCAGGTTTTATGTAACGCCTTGCGCGAAGAATACAAAGCGGATGTCGCCCTGTCTCCCGGTGTGCGCTGGGGTACAACCACACTCGAAGGCGACTGGATCACCATGGAAGACGTGATGACACAATGTTCCATGACTTACGCTGAAACGTACGTTTCAGAAATGACCGGCCATGACCTGTTGAATATTCTGGAACAGGTGGCAGATAACCTGTTTGACCCGGATCCATACCTGCAATCGGGTGGTGACATGGTGCGCATTGGCGGCCTGGATTACACCATTAATCCTGCAAAGAAACTATATGAGCGCATCACCGATGCACGCCTGGATAATGGCCACCTGATCGAAGCAGAACAGAAATACAAGGTTGCCGGTTGGGCACAGGTAAACCGTACACCTGAAGGCCGCCTGATGTGGGATGTCGTACGTGACTACATCGTGAAGAATAAAGCCAAGGACAATGTTCTGCACCTGCCCAAGATCAACCATCCGAAACTGATTGGCGTGATGAAGGACCCGGGTATTGCTGATTACCCTGGTGAGGCCAGTTAATTATTAACCGCAGAGACGCAGAGACGCAGAGTTTTTTTTAAATTGCGGTAGCCTGGATGAAGCGCAGCGCAATCCGGGTGTTTGTTCCGTGCAGCCAAGCTTGAATCCCCGGATTTACAGAATACATCCATGTATTCTGCCCTGCGGGCCAGCCTTTTGCTGTTCAAATTCGATCCAATCGAATTTAGTCACTTCGTTGCATCCGGGCTACGATCTAACGGGTCGTCTTGACTCGCATCCATGCTCGACAAGACTCGATTTACCATCCCTGGTAAATCGACCCTACCAGTGAAGCTGTCTTCGGC
>DAOWLL010000205.1 GCA_030641945.1 Gammaproteobacteria bacterium
CTCTGTGACTCTGTGGTGAATTGTTTTTGAATTTGTTTTGGCTGTGTCAGATCATATCTAGAGTTATATACTTTATTATTTATAAGACAGGATAAATGCATTAAAGCTAAGTGAGATGTTGATGCATGGTAACCATAATCGCATTATATTCATCAAGCTCAGGGTAATCTATTTCACTGTCAGCCTTTCACTATCACCCTGGCAAACTTTCGTTTACCAACCTGGAATACGCCTTCAGCACCTGGTGTAATCCTGAGCGACTTGTCTGACACCTTGTCGCCATCAATTTTAACTGCACCCTGTTGAATCATACGCATGGCTTCCGATGTACTGCTGCAAAGGCCGGCGTCTTTGAGCAGGTTTGCGATGGCATAACCATCCTCGCCAGCTTCAAACACGTGTTGCGGAATATCATCAGGAATCGCGCCTTTGGCAAACTGTGCGATAAAGCCTTCACGGGCCCTGACCGCCTCTTCCTGCGAATGAAAACGTGCAATGATCTCCTCTGCCAGCAGAAACTTGATGTCGCGCGGGTTCTTGCCGGATTCGATTTCCTGTTGAAAACCTTCGATTTCTGCCATCGAACGGAAGCTCAACAATTCGAAGTAACGCCACATCAGCTCATCGGAGATCGACATAATCTTGCCAAACATGTCTTTTGGCACATCAGCAATACCAATGTAATTGTTGAGTGACTTCGACATTTTCTGCACCCCGTCCAGTCCTTCGAGAATAGGCATGGTCAGCACCACCTGTGGCTTCTGCCCGTGCTGTTCCTGCAACTGGCGTCCCATCAACAGGTTGAATTTCTGGTCGGTACCGCCGAGTTCGACATCGGCTTCAAGTTCGACCGAGTCATAACCCTGTATTAGCGGGTAGAGGAATTCGTGTATAGCAATGGCCTGGCCGCTGCTGTAGCGCTTGCTGAAGTCATCACGTTCAAGCATGCGCGCAACCGTGCTGCTGGCAGCCAGCTTGATCATGTCAGCGCTGTTCTTGCTGCCCATCCATTCAGAATTGAATACAACCCTGGTTTTTTTATGGTCCAGGATCTTGAAAATCTGCTCCTGGTAGGTTTTGGCATTTTCATGCACTTCGGCCTGCGTCAGCGGCGGCCTGGTTGCACTTTTACCGGTCGGATCACCGATCATGCCGGTAAAGTCACCGATCAGGAACAGCACTTCGTGGCCGAGATCCTGGAACTGTTTGAGTTTATTAATGAGCACCGTGTGCCCAAGGTGCAGGTCGGGCGCAGTCGGATCAAAACCTGCCTTGATTCTCAGCGGGCGCCCCTGCTTCAATTTCTCAATAAGCTCTTCTTCGACAAGAATCTCATCGCCGCCTCGGCGAATAATATTTAGTTGCTCATCAATGGCCGTCATCACTGGTTCCCGGTGCAAAAGGCGTATAAGATACCTTCCGACTGGAATAATCACAAGATACTGTTGCACGCGGTGTAAAATGCCGGGCAGAAAAATTCGGAATAGTTCCGTAATTCATTGACCCAGGGTCAATTACTGACTACATTCTTAATAATAAAAACAAATAATTTTTGCGCTATGGCATTGATTAATAAAGATTTCCGCTTTCAAGAGAAACGCGAGCGTCATTCCTTTCTGCGCTGGGCTGTGTTTGCCCTGGCAAGTGTCGTGCTGGGCGTGGTTATTGCCAAAACTTCATCAAACACCCTGACAGCAGACAAACTGCCGACATTCAAACAAGTAAAACCGTCACAGGATGAAATCGCACGTCTTAGCTTCGAGCTGACACTGCCTGAACTACAGGCAAAACAGAAGATTCTTGATGAACTGAATCATGAAACAAGCAAGCAATGGCAGGAATTCACCGTTAAATCGGGCGACAGTCTCTCCACATTGTTTAAACGCGCCAAGCTGAAGCCACAGCAGCTCGATGAGGTGATGAAATCAGGCGGGCCTGTCAAAAAACTGACCAAGATTTTCCCCAAGGATATTATTCGTGTACTCACCGATGACCAGGGTGATTTACAGGCCCTGCGCTACGAAATCAACCCTGAAACATACCTCATGGTTGAACGTGAGAATGGCGAACTGGTTGCCCAGGAGTACAAGCACGCCATCGAGACACGTGTAGCTCATGCTGAAGGCACGATTAACTCTTCGTTGTTTCTGGCTGCCAACGAAGCCGGCATTTCTGAAAACGTCATCATGGAGCTGGCAGGCGTATTCGGCTGGGACATCGATTTCGCCCTGGATATCCGCAAGGGTGACAGCTTCAAGCTGCTCTACGAAGAAATCTATCGCAATGGCGAAAAAATCAAAAACGGTGATATTCTTGCTGCCGAATTCGTTAATGACGGTGATGTTTATCGTGCTGTCAGGTACACCAACCCGGAAACCAGCCGCACTGAATATTACACACCCGAAGGCAAGAGCATGCGCAAGGAATTCCTGCGTACACCGGTAAACTTCGCGCGCATCAGCTCTCGCTTTACCACCAAGCGCTACCACCCTGTACTGCACAAAGTCCGTTCACACAAGGGCGTCGACTATGCGGCCAAACGCGGTACACCGATTCGCGCTGCCGGCGACGGCAAGGTTAGTTTCAAAGGCAAGAAAGGCGGTTATGGCCGCGTCCTTATGATCCAGCACGGCAGTAAATACACAACCGTGTATGCGCACCTGAACAGTTATAACAAGAAGATCCGTGTTGGCAAGAAAGTCAAACAGGGACAGACCATTGCCTATGTCGGCAGCTCCGGCCTGGCTACAGGGCCGCACCTGCACTATGAATTCCGCGTCAACGGCGTACACCGCAATCCACTGACTGTTCGTTTACCAAGCTCGGGGCCCGTGCCTAAACAATACCTGGCCGATTTTGAGCTGACTACAACACCGGTGCTTGCGCAACTTGATCTGTTGACACGCGATACCCAGCTCGCATTAGCCGAGACTGAATGACAGCACTCTATGTCGGCCTGATGTCCGGCACCAGCATGGATGGCATCGATGCAGCACTGGTTGACTGCTTCACACAAAAACCCCATCTCGTCGCAACACACAGCAAGCCCTGGCCTGATTCAATCCGTCGACAGCTGCAACAAGCCCAGCAGTTGAATGATGAAGCCGTGTTCGGGCTGCACGAGCTCGACAGGGCAATTGCAGAGCAATTCGCCGAAGCAACACTTGAACTACTCGCCATTGCCGGAACCGATGTAAATGAAGTCATCGCCATCGGCAGCCACGGCCAGACAATTCGTCACCGGCCACAGGCAGACAATCCCTTTTCATTGCAACTGGGCGATGGCCAGCGCATCGCAGACCTGAGCGGCATTCAAACCGTGTCCGATTTTCGCAGCGCTGATATCAAGGCTGGCGGCGAAGGCGCGCCACTGGCACCGGCTTTTCACAAAGCCATGCTACGCAGCGGCAGTGAGAACCGCTGCGTGGTCAACATCGGTGGCGTCGCCAACATCACCCTGCTGCCTGCTGACGAATCGCAAGCGATCACCGGTTACGATACCGGCCCGGGCAACAACCTGATGGATGGCTGGATAAAACAGCACCAATCCCTGCCCTACGACAACAACGGTGAATGGGCCCGATCAGGCCAGGTAAACGATGCCCTGCTAACAAGACTGAAAGCAGATGAATACTTTCAGCTGCCACCACCCAAGAGCACCGGCTTCGAACATTTCAACCAGGACTGGCTGCAGCAGCATGATGTTGATGCACTGCCTGCTGAGGATGTGCAGGCAACATTGTGTGAACTAACGGCAGCAACGATTGCTGATGCCATCCTGGCGAGTGAGACGAATGCTGACCGGGTACTGATTTGTGGTGGCGGCGTGCACAACACGTACGGCCTTGAACGCCTGCAATCACAACTTGGCAGCATACCGCTTGCATCAACAGAGATGTACGGGGTTCACCCGGACTGGCTCGAGGCCATGGCATTTGCCTGGCTGGCGCAGCGCAATATCGACAACAAGCCCGGCAACCTGCCCTCGGTTACCGGCGCCAGGGAATCCGTTGTATTGGGATCACTCAGTACGCCCGATATCTAATCATCGTTATTACTGCTTTAACTTTTTAATGCCCAATGCTTGAGTTTATTTTCTTTCATCAAAACATCTGCAAATCCTTTACCGACTTCATTGCTGAGCTGGGCATTGAATACCAGGTCGAAGATGATGATGAGACCATCACCGTCTCGGTTTCAGAAGATGTGGATGATGATCTCATCGAGCAGGTCGAGGATGAATATGATCGTTTGCTGGACCTCAGCCGCGACCAGACTGACAGCGAAGAAGGCGAAAGCGGCAAGAATTACCAGAAAGCCAGCCTGCTGATTAGCTTGAAAAACGGCGAAAAATCCTACGCCCATGTTGACATGGATATCATAAACCGCATGCTGCGGACCATCAGCACGGATGAATTAAACCAGCTTATCGAGGCCGTGGCTGACGCCGTTGAGAACCCCGATAATCGCAGCTACTGCCAGATCATTAAAGACGAGGATAAGTAGTTAAACTAGCCCGCATATTGCATGAGAATGCAGAATTTTGGGGGGATTTCAGTGAGCCAATTTGTTCGATTGGCCGAAAAGCATAGCCATAGC
>DAOWLL010000588.1 GCA_030641945.1 Gammaproteobacteria bacterium
ACTCAATGCTGCCGTACTGTGTATGAGCCGCCGTATTCTAAACCGGCTGTCCGGCCCGCTTACCATGATCATCAGCTTTATGATCATGATGACCGTAACCCTGTTCTTTGCCCTGGTGTTAATAAAGCTCAATCTATGGATGAGGCTGGACCAGGCAACGTCGCCGCTGGGTGAACATTTTCTGTTGCGCATCCTGATTATGGCTGCTGCTATCTACGCCGTTATGCTGCGATATTTTTATATCCAGCAGCAATGGAAGCTCAACCTGAGAGCCCAGTCCAAGGCCGAGATACAGGCATTGAAAGCAAGAATCCGTCCGCACTTTCTGTTCAACAGCATGAACACTATCGCCAGCCTGATTTCATTCATGCCCGACAAGGCAGAAAAAGCGATCGAAGACCTGGCGGATCTGTTTCGCGCCAGCCTTAAAGAACAGAACATCCATACCCTGAAAGATGAAATCGAGATCACGCGCAGCTATCTCGATATTGAGAAATTAAGGCTTGGAGAACGCCTGCAAATCGACTGGAATATCGATAATTCGCTATTTGATGCAGAAATTCCGGCATTATCCCTGCAACCTCTCGCAGAAAATGCTATTTATCATGGTATAGAACCAATTCCTGACGGCGGGAAGATACGATTATCTGCGCAGCGTGATGGTGAGCACCTCAAACTCGAGGTGAGCAATCCAGCATCTGAAGCTACCGGCTCAACACGTACGAGCGGCAATCAGATGGCACAGGACAACATCAAGCAACGGCTGCGCCTGGCATATGGAAGCGATGCACGGTTCTACATAAATGCGACCAAACGGGATTACACCGTCACACTGGAAATACCGGTCACATAATTATGAATGTTTTAATCGTCGATGATGAACAGCTGGCGCGCCAGCGATTGCGCCACATGCTAAGTGGCATGGGTGAACATGTAATAGGTGAAGCTGCTACTGGCGAACAGGCGTTGCAGCAAACACAGCATGCAAGTCCGGACGTGGTACTGATGGATATTCGTATGCCGGGCATGGATGGCCTCGAAGCAGCTGGCTATATCAACCAGATGGACAACCCGCCCGCTATTATATTTACCACGGCATACAGTGATCATGCGCTGCAGGCATTTGAAACCCATGCCATCGATTACCTGCTGAAGCCAATCAAACGGGACCGGCTTGCCGACGCTATCAGTGCCGCGAGACGCCTTACCCGGGCTCAAATACAGCGCCTGCGCACCGAAGATATTGACGACAAACGCAGCAGGATCTGCGTGAAATGCCGTGGTTCACTAGAACTGGTGCCCGTCGAAGAGATCATTTATTTCAAGGCCGATCAGAAGTACGTGACCCTGAAAACCGATGATCACGAATACCTGATAGAAGAATCGCTCAAGGCCCTGGAGCAGGAATTTGCCTATCGCTTTGTACGCATACATCGCAATGCACTGGTCTCAGAGAACCATATTGCCGGGCTTTCCAAGAACGAAGCCGGTCATCAGTGCATCCTGCTGGATGATACGGATGATGTGCTTGAAATCAGCCGCCGACACCTGCCGGCAATTCGCAAGAAACTCAAAAACCTGAGCAATTAAAAACAGGGGCGAGGTACGAGTGGCAAGGAAGCCGCGCATATCTGTCAGCCGCGCTGACGTCAATTCCATACAAGCGCGCAGAGATTAATGCTAGTTTTGACGAATTGATCTCAATCTGTAGGAGCGGCTTTAGCCGGCTTTAGCCGCGAATTATCGATATTCGCGACTAAAGT
>DAOWLL010000478.1 GCA_030641945.1 Gammaproteobacteria bacterium
ACTGGGGGCTGGTCAAGCTGGCTGATTCGCACGGTAATATGGCGCAGATCCTCACCAAGATTGAGTAGGAGGCGTGGTATGACGACGGGAACCAATGAACTGAAGAATGGGTCGATTGTAACGGTCAAGGGTGTGAAGAAAGCCTACGGTAAGGTACAGGCCCTAAAGGGGGTTAACCTTGAGCTACAGTCAGGCAAGGTGCTGGGATTGCTTGGCCCCAACGGCGCAGGAAAGACGACGCTGATACGGATAATGACAACTCTGCTTAAACCTGATGAAGGAGAGGTCAGTATTAGCGGGTTCGATGTGGTACGGAACGCTCAGGCTGTACGCTCTATCATCGGCTTAACGGGGCAGTACGCTGCCGTTGATGAGGAACTGACCGGGCAGGAAAACCTGCACATGGTTGGCCGTCTGTATCATCTGGACCGTGACACGATTCGCCGTCGTGCCCGAGAACTTATTGAACGGTTCTCCTTAACACAGGCTGCGCATCGGACAGTAAAGACCTACTCGGGGGGTATGCGGCGAAGACTGGATGTAGCCGCAAGCCTGTTGATGTCACCCCGAGTCCTGTTTCTCGACGAGCCAACGAGTGGACTCGACCTTCGCAGTCGCATTGAGGTGTGGAACATGATCCATGAACTGGTGGCAGATGGCACAACGGTGTTGCTGACGACGCAGTATCTGGAAGAAGCTGATCAACTGGCAGACACGATTTGCGTTATTCACTATGGGGAAATCGTCGCCCGTGGCACCTCTGGTGAATTGAAAGCACAGAGTGGCGGTGATGTGCTGCAGATCACAGTCGCTGACCGGTCACAGCTGGGAAAGGCTCGTGAGGCTATTTCATTACTGGCCGCCAAAGAACCGCAAGTTGAGCCGGTATTGGGTCAGATCAACCTTCCGGCGGCTAATGGCACTCGTGTGCTAGTAGATGCTGTTCGTGCCCTAGACGATAACAATATCGAAATAGAGGATATCGTTCTGCGCCGTCCTACACTCGATGATGTGTTCCTGGCCCTGACGGGTGAAAAAGTGGGGGAGGAAGAAAGTCTGTAGTGGAACCTGAGGGTGCATGGTAAAACGGATAGGTGAGAAAAGGAGGCCACTATCATGACAACTAATGCTTCAACTGTCATCAACACAATGGCCGGTTCTGGATTCACGTGGTTGCTGTCTGATATCTGGGAGATGGTTAAGCGCAATCTGATACGGAACATCCGTCAACCGCAACTGCTTGGCTTTTCATTGGTGCAGCCTTTAATGTTCGTCGTGCTGTTTGCGTATGTCTTTGGCGGCGCAATTCAGACGCCCGGTGGCAACTACATCAACTATCTTATGCCAGGCGTTCTTATCATGGCCATGTTGATTGGAACCGTACAAACCGGCGTTGGCTTATCAGATGATATGAAAAAGGGGTTGATTGATCGATTTCGCTCACTGCCGATGGCTCGTTCGGCCGTTTTAGCTGGGCGTACTATCGCCGATCTAGCTCGGAATGTCTTCGTCATTGCCCTTTTGATTGGGGTAGGATACGCGGTTGGTTTTCGCATCGAGACTGATCCATGGTCAGCTTTAGGGGCAGTTGACCTTGCGCTTGCATTTAGCTTCGCAATGATGTGGATTATGGCAACCATCGGTCTACTCACGAAAGATGCGGAGACGACACAGGTAGCGGCTATGGTTACGGTATTCCCGCTCGTATTTGCCAGTTCAGCGTTTGTGCCCGTGGAGACGATGCCAGGCTGGTTGCAGGCATTTGCCGAAATCAACCCTGTCACAGTGACTGTTAACGCGATGCGCGGACTGCTCGTAACAGGCGAGTATACCACCGCTCTCTGGCAATCCCTAGCGTGGATCGGGGGCATTCTCCTCATCTTCGTGCCGCTGGCGGTAAGCCGGTACCGGCGGGCAGTGTAGACAGACGTTCAAGGGCGACTGGAGGCAATTCCAAGCTCAGTTCCACGAGTGAGAATCATTCTTTTTTGATTTGGCATTTAATCGACCTCTAGCTTTACGATGAAAAAGGTCCGCACGAAATCACGTGTAGACCTTAGCTATAGAATCTTAATCAGAGTGGTCTTACTTTTGCTCCTTTTTCATGAGCAAAAGTTACAAGTCAGGTTGTCGAAATCCGGATAAGGTAGTCGCTCCAGCTTCAAGACTATGACAACCTAACTTCTGATCAAGGTGTCGTGGACAATTGATCTGGTCTCCTGTGAGGGATCAAATCCCGGTTTGAGACCATAGTAGGTCCTAACT
>DAOWLL010000521.1 GCA_030641945.1 Gammaproteobacteria bacterium
AAAACTGAAAGCAGACATCCATATTTTAAGGTTTTACTTCCGGGTTCAATCATAAGCGGTAGTTCGCGCCCTTATGACAAGCATTCAAAAACTCTTCAAAGGAGACATGCAGGATTGGTTAAATTTTAATCCCTCCGTCCCCTATTATCCAAAAAAAACCCAAAGAATATCTTTGGGTTTTTTCTTTTCATGTAGCCTGCTTCATATCACCACTTTTATTTCATTGGTGAAGCCTGTTTAAAAAGGAATGCCTCAACAGCTGCCTTGGTTTCAGGTCGCAGATTTTCAATGCCATCATATGGTCGAGCAAAACCAGCTTTTGCATCTGGATACTTGGCTTTTCTCTGCTTATGGCGCTGAATCAGGCGCTCAAACTCGGCACCGCCCCAGGCACCGATTTCGGTGGAAACCGGCCATTCTTCTCTGGTGTCACGGTACAGATCATAGAAGTTAGCGATGATGGCATTTTCACCAGCGCCTGGCATCTCAAGTTTATACTGCTCTTTCACAACCGCTTTCAAAGAAAAACCGCTATAGATAAATACGGTATCGCGTCGACCATGCGTCTCACCTTCAAGCATCAAAGCAGTTTGGTCTACGCCGTCGACTATACGGTCAGTAGGTATCTTATCTGCCGCATTCGCCACTCTTGCAAGACTGGTAAACAGATCAGCCACATGTATCATATCACCAACAATTGAATCTTCTTCGATCATACCAGGCCAACGCGCGAACGCATCAACGCGTACACCGCCTTCAGTCGCGTCACCTTTGCCACCACGAAATATCATTGGAGTGAAGCCACTCTGGGGTGCGTATTGAGCGAAGTGACCGTTGTCACCCATCAAGACAACAATGGTATTTTTATCCAGACCCAGCTTGGTCATCTCGGTCATGATGTCACCGACCCAGCCATCAAGCAGCTTCATTTTCTCGACATAAGTACCACCATTTGGCGTAGTGAATGTTTCTTCCACTACCCGTGGGCCGGTAACCGGTATGAGCGGCCAGTATTGCAGGAAGAATGGCTCATCCTTTTTAGCGAGGATACGTAACTGCTCAATTGTTTGTTGCTGGAAACGTTCATTCATCTCATTATATTTTTTCTGGGTCCAGCGTTCACCCGGCTTCATGTGAACTTCACGCACTTTTTCACCGCGCTTGCCTTCCACTACCGTCGCCATGTGAGATGCATCAGGACGGAACCAGTTGTCCTTGGTAAAACGATCATCGTAATTACTTTTACCCATACCGATAGCGACTTGTTCTAATGCAGCATCATCATTAAATATAGTCAATTGACCTTGCTGATGAAGAGGAAAAGAGGCAAAGTCAAAACCCTGATGGTTTGGCCATGATTCCATTATGTCACCCATGTGCCATTTACCGATGTGTACAGTGTTATAACCAGAATCGGAAAGCACTTCTGCAATCGTCACTTCATCCTCAGCCAGGCCAAAACCTGAGATATCAACGGCAGTTTTACCCATACCGTTACGGTGTGGTTGACGTCCTGTGATAAAGGCAACACGTGTTGGTGTGCATGAAGGTTCGGTATACATACGAGAAAAACGCATGCTTTGATCGGCCAGTTTATTAATATTGGGTGTTTTGTAACCACGAATGGAATTTAACTCAGGCATACCCATATCACCATAACCAACATCATCGATCAGGATATAAAGGATATTCGGCGACTTGCCACCGTTGTTCTTGCGAAATTCTGCAAGTTTCTGGTCAACCTTTTTGTCATCCTCTGCCCATTGTTTGTTGTGCTGTGCCTCGAGGATATAGTAGTCAGCATCATGAATGATTTCCTTAGCCGCACTCACTTCTGGTGAGCCGCAACTTAGCGCCAGGCCGACAGCTGTTGCCACGGTAATTACACTTAAACTTTTCATTATTATTCTCCTGTGATTTTTTAGTCTGCGCATATACACATAATCCATATAAAGGCTAATGGTTACTGCTTGCACCAGTCTATCAATAAGTCTACTCTTAGACATATCGAAAACCCGCAAAAA
>DAOWLL010000460.1 GCA_030641945.1 Gammaproteobacteria bacterium
CTTATGGCACTGGCCATGTTCTGGGGTTTTGGCCTGATCAGCAAGGCCGTATACGGAGAACATGAAGACCATAGCCCCTTTAAATTGCGCATATCGGCCGTATTCATTTTATTGCCGGTCGCGGGACTACTCGGTTTCTACAGCCAGCCTGACCTGGAAAGTAAGTGGGAGTTTCTCGCCAAAGAATATGCACCGCGACTGGAACAGCGAACGGTATATATCGACCCGGCTGAACTGCTCCACTTGATGAATGACGAATATATCGACCTGGTTATCTACGATTTACGCAGCGAGTCGGACTGGAACCAGTTTCACCTGGTGGATGCCGAGCGCGTGCCTCTGCAACAACTGGCCGCGCAACGCAAACGAATCCAGTCCCTGCCGGAGAACGCTGTGGTCGTGCTGGTCAGCAATGATGAAATTCTGTCGACCAGGGCCTGGAAACAGCTGATGGCCATAGCAAAACCGAACACCTATATCCTCGAAGGCGGCATCAATCACTGGCTGAATATCTATGGTGTTGCAGATGACGAGGTTGGCGGACACGGTGCAGCCAGCCTGGCGATCAAGGATGGCAACCTTCGACATCCATTCAAAATGGCCCTCGGCGCACGCCATGCAGCATCCCACCCGGACGAGCATATTGCGCCACAGCGAGAATACACACCCAGGGTCAAACTGCTCAAAAAAGTAGCCCGCGCGGGTGGCTGTGGCTAAACCGCAACAGTATAGCTGTAGTTGCCTGCTGAACACCTTTGCATTTGACAGTCGTTGATGACGGTGCGACTTCAAGCTGATATCAAATTAAAGCGGACAGGCACCAGTCAGCGAAAACAATACAAGCAACCGAAAACCACTCCATTACTGTCTGCGGCGATTCAGCTGTTGCCGGTTACATTTCTTTCTGCACGCGCTGCAACGTTAAAAGAAAATCAGACGCAGCCTGCTTTAAGTGCATATCGCACTCAATCGGAATGACATGCATGCATTTACAGGCTTCAACTATTTATTCTTTATGTGGCAGAGCTTGCACTTCTTGTCGGGGCCAGCGTGTTTTCCCTGTTCCATGGTGTACTTGTGACAGTCACGGCAACGGAAATGGAAAGCCTTCTTCAGATCCGGTGTGCCTGCAGGCGCCGCTTTTTTACTGCGAACATGACAATCGCCGCATGCTTTGACCGCACCCTCTCCTTCATAAGTATGATGACAGGTGCTGCACTCCACTTTTTCCACACCGCCTACATTCTCCAGGCCGGAGTGCAGTGAGTGGAGGAACGTGACATCCCCTAACTTACCCGGGAACACGATAATGTTCTTATCGGCCGGAATCTCACTGCCAGCTACCGTGAATGATACCGATAACAGGATTATTGAGAAAATAACTAAAATGCGCATCGCCTATCTCCTTAACAACTCATCAAGATTTATGTCATCAGGTCTTATATTAACAGCACAAAATGACCTACAAAATGATCTGGATCGTGAAGCGCTCACTTTTCTCCTGGCCGTGCTTAACACTAGAAAACCAGTCGAAACTTACAATGAACGCAATATGATTCTAAGCACATCTGGTCACACGCAAGCAATTATGATGCATCAATCGGGCTGACCCACTGCTGCCCGTAATACCGTCAGGTTTAACTTTAAAATTGAAGCTTCACGTGTGGACAGTTAGATCAAACTTGACGAGAGATGCAGGAAATCAAAGGGTATGCCTTGTTGATTCAGGTAGATAATCATAGAGCCTGATCCCATGATTCCCCCTTTATTTTTGCTTTGATGCCCATATGGCCAGTTTATGTTTCATGGTTTTCTGTGAAACCTGGTCTTCAGGGAGGGGCTGTATCACCTTGTCGTGTACAAGCAGCCGATAGATATACTCGATTTTCTCACTCGCCGAATCGGTGGGCTCAAACTCAACGACGCCCCGTTCTTCACCATATTTTACGCCCTCGATAATCGCCCTTTTCACCAATTCGTTTTCATTTTTTAGCTTTTTCATAGCGACCTCGGGAAAACAGTTCGATAGATTAGCACAACAAAAAGGGGTCCTTTAATTGTGTTAAGTATTTTTGCTATTGCTATTGCTGTTCAAGTTTGTTTCTATCAGCTTTAGTTAGCTTACTTACAACTAACTTATATGATCCACCAGCCAGGTCAGTTATCATTTCATCAGACACTTCATCCGTGAGAGAAATGGTTATCCAGTGTTTTTTGTTCATATAATATCCCGGTATTATTGACTCGAACTCACTTACTAATACTTCAGCATCGGCTGGAGAACATTTAAGCGTCACTCCTGGAATCTGCTCTTTCTGTGAAACAAGAGCAAACATTTTCCCCATAACCTTAAATACCAGGGCTTCTGGACCGAAAGGATAACTACCGCCAGAGCCTTTTAAGCTTGATA
>DAOWLL010000190.1 GCA_030641945.1 Gammaproteobacteria bacterium
CAGAAAGGGCGCGTGACTTCCTGGGTGACAGTCCATCCGATATTTTCCTCAGACCTGCAGAGGTTAAAGACACAGGCAAGGGATATACACTGGCGCAGAAAATGGTTGGTGCCGCCTGCAGTGTTGAAGGTGTCAGACCCGGCGCCTACTGTGAACCAAAGATGGCGACGGTTGGCTCCCAGGATACAACGGGTGCGATGACACGAGATGAATTAAAAGAACTGGCCTGCCTCGGATTTTCAGCTGACCTGGTGATGCAGAGCTTCTGTCATACAGCCGCCTACCCGAAGCCGGTCGATGTAAAACTGCAACACGAACTGCCTGATTTCATGCAAACACGCGGCGGTGTCGCGTTACGTCCGGGCGACGGCATTATCCATTCATGGCTGAACCGAATGATATTGCCGGATACGGTGGGTACCGGTGGTGACTCGCACACACGTTTCCCGATTGGTATCAGTTTTCCGGCGGGTTCCGGTCTTGTCGCATTCGGTGCTGCATTAGGTGTAATGCCGCTGGATATGCCGGAGTCTGTACTGGTTCGCTTCAAGGGCGAAATGCAGCCCGGAATTACCTTGCGTGATCTTGTCAATGCAATACCTTACGTGGCCATACAAAAAGGCCTGCTTACACTCGAGAAGAAAGGCAAGAAAAACGTATTTAATGGCCGTGTGCTTGAAATTGAGGGGCTGCCTGATCTGAAGGTCGAGCAGGCCTTTGAATTATCAGATGCGTCAGCAGAACGTTCAGCCAATGGCTGTACTATACGACTGAACCAGGAACCGATCATCGAATTCCTGAATTCAAACATCACGCTGCTGAAATGGATGATTGCGAATGGTTATGAGGACAAGCGCACTCTGCAGCGCCGCATCGATGCAATGGAACAGTGGCTGCAGGACCCGCAATTGCTCGAGCCGGATGCTGATGCTGAATATGCAGATATTATCGAGATAGACCTGAATGAAATCAGGGAGCCTCTGCTGGCCTGTCCGAATGATCCTGATGATATCAAACCCCTGTCCGAAGTAAGCGGCGATAAAGTCGACGAAGTCTTTATCGGGTCTTGCATGACCAATATTGGACATTATCGTGCTGCCAGTAAGGTGCTGGATGGTGTTACCAGCCTGCCTACACGTATGTGGATTGTGCCGCCGACCAAAATGGATGCACACCAGTTGATGGAAGAAGGCCACTACAGTATTTTTGGCAAGGCCGGTGCGCGTACCGAAGTGCCGGGCTGTTCATTGTGCATGGGCAACCAGGCGCGTGTGGCTGACAATGCAACGGTGTTATCAACATCAACACGTAATTTCCCCAATCGCCTGGGTAATGGCGCCAATGTTTACCTTGCATCAGCTGAGTTATGCGCTGTTACCGCAACGCTGGGTTATATACCAACAATGGATGAATACATGGAGCGGATGAAATCATTTGAACAAGCATCAGCAGATATCTACCGTTACCTCAATTTTGATCAGATTCCGGACTACGCTGAAATTGCTGATACCCAGGAATAAATATTGAAGGCCCTGATACTTATCGCTATTGGTGGTGCAGCCGGGGCGGTTCTGCGCTATGGCGCCTCTTTAAGTGTTTATTCGTTGCTTGGCAGGGGCTTTCCTTATGGCACATTGTTCGTCAATGTGTCCGGTTCGTTGCTGATGGGGTTGCTCAGCGTAATGATGCTGGAACGCTTCGATATAGGCCCTGAGTGGCGGGCTGCTGTGCTGGTTGGTGTGCTGGGTTCATTCACGACCTTTTCAACATTTTCAATTGAAACACTCAATCTGCTGGAACAGGGTGATGTCATGCGCGCTACGTTGAACATTGTGTTAAGTGTTCTGGTATGCCTGGTTGCGGTATGGTTTGGGGTATTAATAGGACGTCAAATATGAAAGTTACTGTTGCACGTATATATGTTACTGAAGGCGAACACATTCACCAGAAGATCTTTCAGCGTCTGCATGACGAACACAAGGTCAAGGGTGTAACAGTCTATCGAGGTATCACTGGTTTTGGAAAATCAGGTGAAACACATTCATCCACCCTGCTCGATGTGTCATTTGATCTGCCAGTAGTCGTTGAGTTTTTTGATACCGAAGAAAACGTTAAAACTGCACTGGATTCCATCAGTGACCTGATCAGGCCCGGCCATGTGTTAATATTTGCCGCTGATTTTTCCTGAGTAGTAATAACACAAGATGCTTGATCCCAAACTGATTCGTTCCGATATCTCAGCAGTCGCCGCACAACTCAAAAGGCGCGGCTACGATCTTGATGTGTCTGTAATTGAAAACCTTGAAGTAAAGCGCAAGGAATACCAGGTCCACACTGAACAACTGCAAAGTAAGCGCAACACCAGGTCAAAATCCATTGGCAAGGCGAAAGCTGCCGGTGAAGATATCCAGCCATTACTGGATGAAGTTGCCGGATTAGGCGAATCGCTGGATAAGGCAAAAGCCGAACTCAGTGAAATTCAGGACCAGTTAGATGCCATATTGATGGGCATTCCGAATCTGCCTCACGAGTCAGTACCGGATGGAACAGATGAGTCTGACAATGTTGAGATTCGTCGCTGGGGTGAACCCCGTAAGTTCGATTTTGAGATAAAAGATCACGTTGATGTCGGTGCCGATCTTGATGCACTCGATTTTGAAACAGCCAGTAAAATCACGGGTTCGCGTTTTGTTGTCATGCGCGGCCAAATGGCAAAACTGCAGCGCGCACTCATACAGTTCATGCTTGATCTTCATACCAGTGAACATGGCTATACAGAAGTATATGTGCCATATATCGTCAACAGCGACAGTCTTCGCGGTACCGGGCAGTTACCCAAGTTTGAAGAAGACCTGTTCTGTGTCGATCGAGATGCCGGCTACTACCTGATACCGACGGCTGAAGTGCCTCTCACCAATCTTGCGCGTGGTGAAATAATCGATGCAGATGATATGCCACTGAAGCTGACCAGTCATACCCCCTGTTTTCGTTCTGAGGCAGGTTCATATGGCAAGGACACACGCGGCATGATACGACAGCACCAGTTTGAGAAAATTGAGATGGTGCAACTGGCGAAGCCGGATGAGGCCTGGAATGCGCTGGAAGAACTTACCGCGCATGCTGAGACTGTTATGCAGCGGCTGGAACTGCCATACCGTGTGGTAACGCTATGTAGCGGCGATATTGGTTTTTCTGCGGCCAAAACCTATGACCTCGAGGTCTGGCTGCCGGGGCAGCAAGCCTATCGAGAGATATCCTCATGCAGCTGTTTTACGGATTTCCAGGCACGACGCATGCAGGCGCGCTGGCGCAATCCTGAAACCGGCAAGCCCGAGCTTGTATATACCATCAATGGTTCCGGCCTTGCAGTTGGGCGTACCCTGGTTGCAATCCTGGAAAACTACCAGCAGGCGGATGGCAGTGTCGTTGTACCCGATGCGTTGCGTCCCTATATGGGCAGTGTTGAAAAACTGCAAAAGAATTAATTACCGCAAAGACGCAAAGGGCGCAAAGTGGGCGTAAGTAGTGTTCAGTCTATGATGCTCACGTCATGCCTGCTGATACTACTTGCTGGATGCGGGTCAATGCTTTCACTGACCTGAATTAGTTATTCCGATGATCATTTGGCTGCTATTATATACTCCTTATAACCAGTAATAACTTTGCGTCCTTTGCGCCTTTGCGGTGAATAAACTTCCAACAAAACTCTATAGTGCTGCAGCTGTAGCACGTCTTGATCAAGTTGCGATCAATGATGTCGGCATTCCCGGTTATACACTGATGCGCAGGGCAGGGCAGGCTGTACTTGTTGCACTGCAGCAACATTATCCTGATGCAAAGTCCATCCTGGTTTTATGTGGTGCAGGCAATAATGCAGGTGATGGTTATGTGCTCGCACGCCTTGCGCACTCAAACGATCTTGATGTTCGTGTTGTCAGTATGATTGATCCGGACAAGCTGCGAGCTGATGCCAGGCAGGCCTGGCAGCACTGGCAGGAATGCGGTGAAAC
Source organism: Gammaproteobacteria bacterium (assembly GCA_030641945.1). Taxonomy (GTDB): domain Bacteria; phylum Pseudomonadota; class Gammaproteobacteria; order SZUA-229; family SZUA-229; genus JABDQW01. The sequence continues at coordinate 4,011 of DAOWLL010000190.1, forward strand.
TATTTTGTACCAGAATGATCTGCCAGCTGATGCCGATGTCATCATTGACGCTTTGCTAGGCACAGGTTTAACTCGAGAAGTCAAAGACGACTGGAAGCTATTGATCAAAACGGTCAACCAGTCGGGTATCCCTGTTATATCGGTTGATATTCCTTCCGGGCTCAATGCAGACAGCGGCGCGATTTCAGGTGCTGCAATTAATGCAAATCAAACCATCACGTTTATCGGTCTGAAGAAAGGCATGTTTACTGGCAGTGGCAAGGCCTGCTGTGGTGAAATCAGTTTTGATGATCTGGGGCTGCCGAAGCAAGCCTATGAATCTGTTGAGCCGGATGCAGAGCTTCTGTGTCATAGCTCGCAATGGTCATTACCACCGCGGCGACATGATATTCACAAGGGTAAAAATGGACATGTTCTGATCATCGGTGGAAATTATGGCATGCCCGGTTCCGTTATTCTGGCTGCACGCGCCGCACTCAGGTCAGGTGCCGGTCTTGTTTCTGTTGTTTCACGGCCAGAGCATATCAATGCAATTGTTACTGCCTGTCCGGAATGCATGGTGCATGGCAGTTCCAATGGCGAAATTAATTCCGCTTTGTTTGACAAAGCAGATTACATAGCAATTGGCTGCGGTCTTGGCCGGGATGCATGGGCACAACGACTGCTATACCTGGCGCTGGATTCGACCATACCCATGGTGGTCGATGCTGACGCGTTAAATTAACTGGCGGCAAGGGCGGATGTGCGCCTTACCGAGGATTGCAGGATTACTCCGCGTC
>DAOWLL010000468.1 GCA_030641945.1 Gammaproteobacteria bacterium
ATTATCCACCGTCATTTAATGACTGAAACCACAGGCTATGCCGGAGTGAATAACAAGGGCATTGCCGAACAGGCATAATTAGCGGTAACAGACGATGATAACAAGCTGCTGTGTGTCATCCCGGACGTAGCGATAGCGTAGAACCGGGTTACGAAACTGAAATCGGAATTTAACCGCAGAGGCGCGGAGACGCAGAGGTAAAAACAATAAGTTTAATGTGTTAGAAGTTTGGCTTAGTAAAGCGTAACCAGAATTGATGCCTAAGGAACCTCTGATTTACAAAATCAGCTTAAAACAAACATACTCAAGTTATGTTGCAGTTGTATATCTTGAACAAGCAGATGTTCGGTTTTCTCTGCGCCTCCGCGCCTCTGCGGTAAATCATCTTTTAATGTGATTCGGATGTGTGGTCAATCCATGAGATTGACTTCTATGCACTGCTCTCTCAGGTGATCGGATCGGAGCCCGGATGAAGTGCAACGAGACTATTTACACACAACACCATTCGCGTCTTTTGCGGGGGCCGTGTAGCGGCAGGCGGATAAAACCTCTGCGCCTCTGTGGTAAAGCTCTTTATCTGTTTAACCCACTACATTTGGTGAAGACCCGAATAAGTTATTGATTACAAATACTTATCAGGCATACCTGGTTTGTTTCATTGATGCTCATACAGCCGTTTTATAGCGGCAGTAAACGCCCGGATACCGCGCTGAATCTCCCAGATTCACCACCAAATCCTCAACAACGTTCTACACTTAGGCCAGGGATCCAGTAGTTAACACTAGCAAGTGAACCCTGGCGCGCGCTCTCGGCATGTTGTCTGTGAGCGAGGTCATCTCGTATTGGCAGAATAAACCAAATAACAATCTGATAAGTATGAAAGTCCTGGTCCTGGAAAACAGTCGGCTGTATCAAAAAACCCTGCGCGAACTTCTTGAAGAAGTTGGTTGCGAGGTCGATTGTGTCAACTCCGGTGAAGAGGGTCTTCAGCTAATCGAAAATAATGGCTTTAACCTCATTATTGCCGGTCAGAATATTTTCGATGATAGCAGTTCTGCATTTATAGAATATTGTCGAACCCATGTGAATCACTGCCCAATCCTGCTGCTGACATCTGAACCCAACGAGACCCTGCTGAACAATGCACGCAATGCAGGCATTAAAGAGATCTTCCCAAAATCCAATATCAGTCATCTTCGCGAAAGCATTTATTATTACATCAAGGGGAAGAGAAGCACTGTCATTGATGGCGGGCGCGTCATCTATATAGAAGACAGCCCTTCTGTTGCACGCGCAATTTCTCGTGACCTTGAAAAAATGAACCATAAAATTGACCACTATAGAAACGCAGAAGATGCATACAATGCGCTGTTGAAAAATGATTATGATCTGGTGATCACTGACGTGATGCTCCAGGGCGCAATGAGTGGTTTATCACTGGTACGCATGATACGCGCGCTGAAAAATCACCGCTCAGAACTGCCTATTCTTGCAATGACCGGCCATGATGATCCAAAGCGCAGAATTGAGTTGTATCATGCAGGCATCAATGACTACGTGACCAAACCGCCTATTGAAGAAGAGTTTGCGGTCAGGGTTAATAATCTGATTTCCAATAAACGGCTGCATGACAAGGTAAGGGAACAGAGACAGGCACTATTACAGCTTGCAATGAAAGACCAGCTAACCACCTGTCATAATCGCCACAGCCTTGTTGAAAACGCACCCAAGTACATCAATGATTCAATTCGTTATGATCATCCATTGTCCATAATGATTCTGGACCTTGATCATTTCAAAACGATTAATGACGAACATGGCCATGATGCCGGAGACAGGGTACTGGCAGATATTGGCAAACTGCTGATGAAAGCATGTCGTCTGGGTGATTTTGTATCTCGCATCGGTGGCGAGGAATTTCTGATAATACTGCCACATTGCCTCGCCGCAGATGCCGTTAATAAGGGTGAACAGATAAGGTCAATGGTTCAGAGTAGCAACCCTGGTGGCCTGAAGTTAACCGCCAGTATCGGTATAGCCTGCCTGTCTGAGGAACACGATTCAGATTTTGACAAGTTATACAAATCGGCTGATGAAGCCGTGTACCATTCAAAGAAAAATGGCCGTAACAGGGTTACGCTTTTTGCAAAGAAAAAGAAAGCCAGCTGATATTGATTTGATCCTTTTGAATACGGCATACCCACGGGATGACAGTTCGAATCAATAGTTTACTAATATTTGCCACAGAGACACAGAGAGCACAGAGAAAAGCATTTTTTCTTGTTACTAAAAAAATACATATTATCAGTAATAGTAATGTTATTTCGTAAATCAGTTATAC
>DAOWLL010000070.1 GCA_030641945.1 Gammaproteobacteria bacterium
CGTACAGACCCCGGGAATGCGGCTCCAATGGTTGTGGGTGCTGCCTTCCAGATGCCATATCCGGAGAATGGCAAACCATCAATTCAGGTGGTTAACTTGTTGTCTGGGGACGTTGCTCTGGTACTGCTGGACAAGGTCACCACGCCTGTTGAAATCACTAAAGATCAAATCGATACAGTCAAACAGCAACGTAAAAATGATGTGGCAAATTCGGATTTTGATTTTGTGCTCTCAGCTATTAAAGATGCTGCTGAAATACAGCGTAACACCAGTCTGCTTCAATAACTAAGTGACGGGTTAGCAGGCGAATAATGAAACTGTTTCGTTTGGCCCTGCATTGGCAGATTTTTATTGCCCTGGTACTGGCCATTCTGGTCGGTGTCACTCTGGATCCCACAACAACCCTCTTCGGTGTTTCTTTAAACTCTGTTTTTAATTTTGTCGGTACGCTGTTTCTTAATGCGTTGAAGATGTTGATCGTGCCACTGATCATGTCGTCAATCATCGTGGGCATGATGGAGATACAGCCGGATACTCTGGGACGGCTTGGATCCAAGACGCTTATTTATTATGCGGCTAGCAGCCTGGTTGCTATTTTAATCGGGCTGCTCGTTGTCAATGCATTTCAACCGGGTTTAGTCGATGGCGAGCCTGCCCGGGACATGATCGGTCTTTCTGCTGATACTGAGGATGTCATTGAACGTGTCGAGGGTAAGGGCAGTGGTGATCTGGCCGAAGTATTCATACGCATGATCCCGCCAAACATCGTCTCGGCTGCAGCGCAGGGAAAAATGCTGGGGCTGATTTTCTTTAGTTTGCTGTTCGGCTTCTTCATATCGCGAGTCAAGGGACAACCTGGTGATACGCTAAAGAATTTCTGGAATGGCCTGCTCGACGTGATGATGCAAATGACCGAGTGGGTCATGCTGTTTGCGCCAATCGGCGTGTTCGCACTGGTGGCAAAGGTGTTATTGGCTTCTGGACTGGATGCATTCAAGCCGCTGGCAGTCTTCTTTTTTACCGTCCTGATTGCGCTCACAATACATCTTCTACTGGTGATGCCTGCAGTGCTCAAATTTATCGCCAGGGTCAGTCCAGCTGCCCACTTCAGGGCAATGATGCCTGCGCTATTAACCGCATTTTCTACCAGTTCGTCATCTGCGACTCTGCCAATAACGATCGATTGTGTTGAAAACCGCGCAGGTGTTTCCAACAGGGTGAGCGGCTTTACGCTGCCGCTGGGCGCCACCGTGAATATGGATGGAACGGCGCTTTACGAATGTGTGGCAGCAATGTTTATAGCACAGGCCTATGGCCTGTCACTGGATCTGACCACTCAGTTCACAATCGTACTGATTGCATTATTGACATCGATCGGTGTCGCAGGAATACCATCGGCCAGCCTGGTTGCGATCACGATTATTCTGGCTGCCATCGGGCTGCCTGTTGAGGCGATTGGCTTGATCCTGGTGGTCGACAGGGTTCTGGATATGTGCCGCACAGCGGTGAATGTATTCAGCGACTCTGTGGCTGCTGTGACGATAGCACGCCTGGAGGGCGAAGAAACACGCTTAATAGTAGGCAGTCGTCAGTCGTCAGTTGGCAGCTAACTAATAACTGCCAACTGCTAACTTCAAACTATTCTTTCGTGTTTCCCATCAGCCCGGCTGTATGGTAACCGGCATCGACATAGATCACTTCACCTGTAATGCCGCTGGCGAGATTCGAACACAGGAAGGCTGCAGTATTACCAACTTCGTCGATGGTTACATTGCGGTGCAGTGGAGCGCTTTGTTCGACGTGCTCGAGTATCTTGCTGAAGCCAGAGATTCCTTTTGCAGCAAGCGTTTTAATAGGGCCGGCTGAGATGGCATTTACGCGAATACCTTCCGGCCCCAGTGAGTGTGCCAGGTAGCGTACATTGGCTTCCAGGCTGGCTTTTGCCAGGCCCATGACATTGTAGCCGGGGAAAGCACGCACGGCGCCCAGGTAGCTGAGTGTGAGGATGGCGGCATCTTCGCGATTTTGCATCATATGGCGTCCAGCTTTTGCAATTGCTGCCAGTGAATATGAGCTGATGTCGTGTGCCTGGTTAAAGCCGTCACGATTCAGGTTGTCAAGATAATCACCTTCCAGCATTTCCTTGGGAGCAAAAGCGACGGAATGAATGATGATGTCCAGTGATTCCCAGAAATCATCCAGGTGTTCGAACACTGCTTCAATATCATCGTCATTCTCAACATCGCAGGGAATAACGATGTCCGAGTCGCATTCACCGGCGAGCTTTTCAACGCGCTCACGCAAGCGCTCACCCATGTATGTAAATGCCAGCTCGGCACCCTCGCGGTGCAAAGCTTTTGCGATTCCCCATGCAATTGATCGATTACTTGCAACTCCGAATATAAGTGCACGTTTGCCACTCATAAAACCCATATCGGTTACTCCCCAATTAAAAGTGCTGTAAACTTGGACGGCCTAATGTTAGGCGGATTATACAGCGAAAAGCAATAATATAAATCATGCAACGCTGGTTACGCGTTTTATTTCATAATTTATCCTTCTTTCTCCTGATTCTGCTTCAGATATCTGAAGTTCGGGCTGTTCCTGCAATGGGGATGGGCTACGAGCCAAAATACCCGCCTGATTTCACGCACTTTGACTATGTTTCGCCGGATGCTAAAAAGGGGGGCGAGATAACGCTTTATGGCCTCGGCACATTCGACAGCCTCAATCCATACCTGCTCAAAGGCCTGTCAGCGGAAGGGCTAAGCTCACTGGTATTCGAAAGCCTGCTGGAAAAAAGCCTCGACGAACCTTTCAGTATGTACGGCCTGATTGCAGACGATTTCTATCTTGCAGAAGATGGCCTCTCTGCCACATTTCACATCAATCCTGCCGCACGCTTCTCAAATGGCAAGCCAGTTACCGCCGAAGACGTCAAATTCTCCTTTGATACCCTGATGAGCAAGTCGGCGCACCCGCAGTTCAGGGTGTATTACGGGGATGTTGAATCAGCAGAGGTCATCGATCGACTGACAGTGCGTTTTCATTTTAAAAACAGGAACCGTGAACTGCACATGATCGTCGGTGAGATACCGATTTTCTCCAGCGAATGGCTGGGTTCAGAGCCATTTGATAAAGTTGATGATGTGCCACCGATCAGCTCAGGTCCGTACCTGGTGGATGGTTATGAACGCGGCCGCTTTATCCGCTACCGCAGAAATCCCGATTACTGGGCGAAAGGTCTGCCAGTGCGCAGGGGGATGTATAACTTTGATACGATCACCTACAAATATTACAAGGACTCAACGATTGCGCTGGAGGCTTTCAAGGCTGGTGAGTTTGATTTCTTTTTCGAGAACTATTCAAAACGCTGGGCACGTTCACATGTTGGCCCTAAATATGATTCCGGAGAAATACTGAAAACCGAATTGCAGCACAGCAATAATGCAGGCATGCAGGGATTCGCCATCAATCTCCGCCGTAAAAAATTCAAGGATGTACGCGTACGCAAGGCGCTGGATCTGGCTTTTGATTTTGAGTGGTCCAATAGCCAGCTTTTCTATAACCAGTACGAACGCTGCGATTCATATTTCAGTAACAGCGAACTGGCCTCAAGCGGACTGCCACAGGGAAAGGAGCTGGAGCTGCTGAATGAATACCGTGAGCAATTACCGGCATCTGTATTCGAAATGGAATGGCGCCCGCCGACAACAAATGCTGATATTACGTTAAGAGATAATCTGAAAAAGGCCCGTGACCTGCTGGCTGAGGCTGGCTGGACTGTACAGCATGGCGTGTTGAAAAACGCACAGGGCGAAGCATTTGTAATAGATGTGCTGCTTGTACAGAAAGGCTTTGACCGTATTTTTGCACCCTTCGCGCATAACCTGAAAAAACTGGGTATCGACATGAATTACCGCACTGTCGATGATTCACTCTATAAGCGCAGGCTCGACAAATTTGAGTTTGATATGGTGGTAACCAGTTTCCCGCAGTCGGTATCGCCCGGTAATGAGCTGATGAATATGTTCCATTCGCAGGCAGCGGAAATGGAGGGTTCGCGTAATCTTCCGGGCATATCCGACCCTGTTGTCGATGCCCTGATTGAAAAAATAATTAATGCAGAGGATCGTGATGAACTCATTATCACAGCACATGCCCTTGACCGGGTATTTATGCATGGTGAATACCTGGTGCCGAACTGGTACATAGACAAGCATCGAATTGCCTATCGCGATAAATTCAATATGCCCGAAACACTGCCGCTGTATTTTGAGCCGGTTTCATGGCTGCTCAAGACCTGGTCGACTAAAGAGAGCAGTGAATAGTGAATAATGAATAATGAATAATAACAACTCGTTGATACCTGATGCTATGAAAATGCACGGCTATGTCTTGTTTACTGTTAACTATTCACTGTTAACTATTCACTGTTAATTAATATGTTTGCCTATATCTCAAAACGCCTGTTGTTGATGATACCGACACTGTTTGGCGTCATGTTGGTAACCTTCCTGGTGACACAGTTTGTTCCAGGTGGCCCGGTCGAACAGCTGGTCAGTCAGCTGGAAGGGAAGTCTGAGCAGGGCGAAGCCAGCACGGGTACCAGAGGGCTTTATCGGGGTGCACATGGTCTGGACCCGGAGCATATAGAGGAGATCAGGGCTCTATACGGATTTGACAAGCCGGTTCACGAGCGCTTCTACTCGATGATGAAAAACTATCTAAGCTTTGATTTTGGTGAAAGTTATTTCCACAACCGCTCGGTGATGGAATTGATCATTGACAAGATGCCGGTATCGATCAGTCTCGGCATGTGGACGTTCTTTATCGTTTACCTGACGTGCATTCCCCTCGGCATTGCCAAGGCAGTCAGGGACGGCAGTGTGTTTGACGTTGCTACCAGTACTTTGATCCTGATCGGTTATTCGGTACCCGGCTTTGTTCTTGGTATCACCTTGCTGGTATTGCTCGGCGGCGGCAGTTTCCTCGATATATTCCCCTTGCGCGGACTGGTTTCAGATAACTGGGATACGCTGCCCTGGTATGAGCAGATCCTGGATTACCTGTGGCATATGGTGCTGCCGATTACTGCATCGGTCATCGGCAGCTTTGCGGTAATGACGATGCTGACCAAGAACAGCTTCATCGAGGAAATTCGCAAGCAATATGTGCTCACCGCCAGGGCCAAGGGCGTGAGTGAAAACAATGTGCTTTATCGCCATGTTTTCAGAAATGCGATCATTCCACTGGTCACGGGTTTTCCGGCTGCATTTATTGGTGCGTTTTTTACCGGCAGCCTGCTGATCGAGACAATCTTCTCGCTCGACGGACTCGGTTTGCTTTCCTACGAGTCTGTTTTGAAACGCGACTATCCGGTCGTGCTTGGCACGCTATACCTGTTCACCTTGCTTGGCCTGTTTGCCAAATTGATGGCGGATATCAGCTACGTGCTGATTGATCCACGAATCCACTTTGAGTCGGTTGACTAGATCAGGGACGGGTTTGCATGAAAAATAATATCGGCATTACGAATAATGTGCATCTTTCACCCGGAAGACGTTCCTGGCTGCGCTTTAAGGCTAACAGGCGCGGCTATATCAGTCTGTGGCTGTTCAGCATTATATTTGTACTCAGTCTGTTTGCGGAAGTTCTGTTAAATGACAAGCCCCTGGTTGTCAGCTACCAGGACGAACTGTTTTTTCCATTTCTGATTACTTATCCCGAGACTGCATTCGGCGGCGACTTTGACACCGAGGCCGATTACTCGGATGCTTATGTGCGTGAGCTGATTACGACGGGTAATAACTGGGTAATCGATCCGCTGATTCACTACAGCTATAACACCATCAACTTCAGGTCGGAACTGCCCAACCCTGCGCCGCCGACGTCACAAAACCTGATTGGAACAGATGATCGCGGCAGAGACGTGTTTGCCAGGCTTGTCTATGGCTTTCGCCTGTCTGTGCTATTCGCATTTGCCCTGACTGCAATAGGTGTCGCGATTGGCATCCTTGCAGGTGCGGTGCAAGGTTACTTTTCGGGCAGGCTTGACCTGATAATGCAGCGGCTTATCGAAGTCTGGGCTTCGATGCCGGAATTGTATTTGCTGATAATCTTCGCATCGATCTTTCAGCCAAGCATCTGGCTGTTGATCATACTTTTATCAATGTTCGGCTGGATGGGCTTGTCGGACTACGTGCGTGCTGAATTTCTTCGTGGCCGCAATATGGACTATGTGCGTGCGGCGCGTGCAATGGGATTATCGGATGTTGCAATTATGCGCCACCATTTATTGCCTAACAGCATGACGCCGGTGATTACCTTCCTTCCTTTTCGCATCAGTGGTTCAATTCTTGCGCTGACCAGTCTCGATTTCCTTGGCCTGGGTGTGCCCCCAACGACGCCCAGTCTGGGTGAGCTGCTGGCACAGGGGAAGGAAAATATTGAAGCCTGGTGGCTGTCATTGAGTACCTTTATCGTGCTGGTGGGTACCCTGATGCTGCTCATATTTATTGGCGAAGCCTTGCGTGAAGCCCTTGATACAAGGAAGGTTTAATATGTCCGATAAACTTATTCAGGTCGAGAATCTCAAGGTTACTTTCAAAACACAGGGTGGTGATATTGAAGCTGTACGCGGCGTCAGTTTTGATATTAACAGATCAGAGAATGTTGCCATCGTTGGCGAGTCGGGCTCGGGCAAGTCTGTTACTGCATTGTCACTATTAAAACTGCATGACGAGAAACAGGTTGATTACCCGGATGGCAGGATTATCTACAATAACAGGGACCTGATGCTTGCCAGTGAAGCAGACATGAGGCAAGTGCGCGGTAAAGATATATCAATGATCTTCCAGGAGCCGATGACATCATTGAACCCGGTATATCCTGTGGGTGTGCAAATTCAGGAGTCGCTGATACTGCACAGGAAAATGGATAAGCGGGCTTCCAGAAAAATTGCAATTGAACTGCTCGACAGGGTAGGCATCAAGCAACCACAACAAAAAATAGATTCATTTGCTCACATGTTATCGGGGGGGCAACGCCAGCGTGTGATGCTTGCAATGGCGCTGGCCTGTGATCCTGTATTGTTGATTGCGGATGAACCCACCACCGCGCTCGATGTAACAGTGCAGCAGCAGATTCTTGATTTATTAAAAGCCCTGCAGCAAGAGACGGCTATGTCTGTTCTGCTGATCACGCACGATCTCAATCTTGTACGTCGATTTGCCGATCGTGTGTGCGTGATGCATGAAGGTGAGATTGTCGAGCAGGCACTGTCATCAGAACTCTGCAAACAGCCTCAGCATGAAAACACGCAATACCTGCTTGATCGCGAACCCGACTCACGTATTGCTGAAAGCGCACCGACTGACAATATTCTAATCAACGCAGAAGACGTTCGAGTGAATTTCCCGGTAC
>DAOWLL010000132.1 GCA_030641945.1 Gammaproteobacteria bacterium
AATCGAGACGGTCTCCTCGGAGTTTGCGATAACCGCTTCCATTAGCGCTGTTAGGCCACTGTTATCCTGTGCATTGATGTCGGCGCCATGTGTTAATAGCACCTTGACCATATCCGCCTGCCCACTGCCGGCAGCCCATATCAGGGGTGTGGCTCCGTCAGGGGTGGGTGCGTTGACCTGCGCGCCCTGCCTGATTAACAGAGCTGCAATGTCCGGGTTCTTGCCACTATCAGCGGCATGGGTCAACGCTGCTTTACCTTTACTGTCGAGCCGCTTGATGCTGGCGCCGTTATGTACAAGCAACTCGGCAGGACCAATATGTCCACGGTATGCTGCGATCATGAGCGCTGTGCGGCCATCCTTGTCAGTTGCATTGGGATCTGCGCCCTTGAACAGCAACTGGTCTACCATTTCAGACTGGTCGTATTGCGTGGCTAGCAGGAGTGCATTCAGGCCTGAACGTGTTCGCGTCTCGAGGTAGGCACCGCGCTCCAGCAACAGTGCGGTCAGTTCCACCTGGCCATTTTCTGCGGCGTAGGTCAGTGCCGTGAGGCCAACGACAGTTTCTTTGTTGACGTTGGCACCCTGGGACAACAGGATGGATGTGGTTAGAATATTGCCGTTCTCCACCGCATTCATTAGCGCTGTTTTGCCAAACTGATTCGCTGCATTGACGTCGGCGCCGGCATCCAGCAAACGAGTAATGGCTTCGTCGTCGTCAATGCTGGCCGCAATGCGCAACTCCTGGTTCAGTTCCTGCGTGTCATCAGCAACAACCGATAATGAAAACACAAGAAGTGTGAGCAGTAGTGACAACCTAAGTGACATAAGCTTTCTCACGAGATCAGCATGCTTAATGTAATTATACCTGAAACAGGTTTATTCACTGGTATCTTCAGGTTCATCCGGTAGTTCATGTGCAATACCCGTATGACAATCGATACAGGTTTCGCCCTGATCAACGGCTCTACTGTGTTTCTTTCGAGCACTGCGGTCCTGCTCACTCAAGTCCATACTTCCAAAGCTGTGGCAATTGCGGCATTCACGCGAGTCCGATGCCTTCATCGAATCCCACACGCGGTTGGCCAGTTCCCAGCGGTGTGCATTGAATTTTTCAGGTGTATCGATCTTTCCGGTAGCCTTGTACCAGAGCTCCCTGCTTGCCTTGATCTTGCGTATTACCTTGTAAACCCAGGGCCTGGGTACATGACAGTCAGCACAGGTGACCTGTACACCCGAGGGGTTCTTGAAGTGAATGGTGTCTTTATATTCCGCGTACGGATTATTTCTCATTTCATGGCAGGAGAGGCAGAACTCCAGGGTATTGGTCATTTCCAGCGCGGTGTTAAAACCACCCCATAAGATAATACCGGTAAAAATACCGATAATAAGTAGCACGAGAGTAGGCAGTGCGCTGATGCGCTGCCAGAGTCGTTTGAGCCATCCTCCATTATCAGACATGCTTTTTACACCCGACCTGATTTATTGAAGAAAATCATACAGGCAAAGATTTGATATTGACATGCGATAGATCAATAAATTGTGATACGAGGAAAATCTGGATCTGGGAAAAGCCGGATTAATCTTCGACCACACAAAAAGGGTGCCCGAAGGCACCCTTGTGGATAATGCGTATTATCCTGCTGGCTGGATGTTATTTGAATACATCCGAGGTTATGTTGTTGAACCAGCTATAGGCATACTGCTGCTCGCGCGCCCTGAGCTCGGGATCGAATTCACTCGGTGTCAGGCCTCCAGAGCCCTTCACTTTGATGATCTTGCCTGCGCTCTCGTCATAAGCATACACTTTGGCGACAGAGATACCGTCACCGGGTGCAATAATGCTGTAGCAGGTGTTCACATACGAGGGCGTCGGTGCACCGTCGCCTTGCAACATGGCGACTACAGCTGCTGCACAGACCTTGGCTTGTGAGTTCGCGGCATATCCGGACTTGGGCATGGGTGAAGATATGCTTGAATCACCGACCACATGGATGTTTTTGTGGATTGTGGATTCAAAGGTCTTGCCATTGATCGGGCACCAGCCCTTGTCATTGGTCAGACCGGCGCTGAACGCTATCTTGCCAGCCTTTTGCGGTGGGATGATGTTGACCACGTCGCCCTTGAACTTGCCAGCTTTTGCAGTGACCGTTTTTGATCCCGCATCATAGGATGATACGGTGCCGCCGGCTTCACTGTTGATCCACTTGATCATACCGTCGCCGGTCGGGTTTTCCGGGTCATAGCCGAAGTGGCGTTGCCAACCCGCTTTAAACAGACCGAACTTGGAGAACTTCTTCTTCGGATCCAGGATGATAATGCTGGACTTGGGTTTGTGCTGCTGGAAGTAATGTGCGATCTGTGCAACCCGTTCATAGGGTCCAGGGGGACAGCGGAACGGATTGGTCGGCGGAACCATGACGAAGCTACCGCCATCTTTCATGCCCTCAAGTTGCTTACGCAAAGTGGCCGTCTGCGAGCCTGCCTTCCAGGCATGCGGGGTGTTCTCGGCAATCTTTGCATCATAACCCTCTATTGCGTCCCATTTAAAATCAATACCCGGTGCAACAATACAGCGGTCATAACTGAAGCTATCACCACCGGCTGTTTTAACGACGCGCTTGTCTGCGTCAATCCCGGTTACCATGTCGTGCACAACATTCACACCATGTTTTGCCAGACCGGTATAACCAAACTTGATGGAATCCAGGGTGCGCTCGCCGCTGAGAACCTCGTTACTCATGAAACAGGTGTAGTAATCCTTGTTGGCCTCAATGACCGTGACATCCACGGATGGATCCATCATACGGATATATTTAGCAGCCGTTGCGCCGCCAATACCGCCGCCCACTACGACGACTTTCTTTTTCGCACCGCCAATGGCAAAGCTGCCATATGACATGCTGGTGCCGGCAACTGCAGCAGCAATACCAGCCTTTAGAAATTTTCTACGTGTAAAATTACTCATGTCATCTTCCCCTTATTTCTGGCTGGCGTAGTATTCAAGCAGATCTGCAAAGCCCTTGTCACCTACATCCTTTTGCAGTTTCTTGATCTTCTTGCCCATCTTCTTGCCATATTCACGCTTGCCGGACTTGTAGTCGGCCATGGTATAAGTCATGTAAGGCTTCCACTGACCAGCCAGCATACCGGAATCATCATCTTGATCTTCCGAGATGCCGGTGTCTCCATGACAGTTCTTACAGTATTTCTTGTGCAGCTTGGCGCCTCTTTTTGCCGCGGCGGCATCTGCCGTCTGGTTTGCCTTTACATATTCTTTATCTGCAAAGAACTTGGACATGGCCTCGATTTCAGCTTCGCTATAGCCTTTGGCAATGCGCGCCATGATCGTCGTGTTACGCTTGTCTTCTTTGAACTCGTTCATTGCTTCGACAAAGTAATCGTAATCTAGTCCCGCTATCGATGGGGTAGCAGGGCCATTACTGACGCCATTTGTACCATGACAACCGGCACAGGTGTTACCAAGCATGGCGCCACTAGGGCCGCTGCCAGCAAAAGATGCTGTAGTAAATACTAAACCACATGTTAACAATGCAGTTTTCAATATACTGGATTGCTTCATAGTTCCTCCATTAAGATTTTTTCATAATATAAACTCAGCTGTTATCTATTGTTTCAATAACAGCTGACAAAAATACTTTTATTAATCAACGGCGTGTACATTAACTGTTCAAATTGACTATGTCTATTTATTTTAATATTTCATATGCATAAGAACCTTCAGGCTGCTGTCTTTTTGTCATGAACTTAAGTACCCCGCAAGATAAAAGGGTTCATATTGTTTAGCCAAACTGGATATCCAGCGCATTGACCGGGCATACCTGGATGCACATACCGCAACTGGTGCACAAGTTGTCTTGCATAACCAGCCGGCGCCGTTCGTCCATCTGCAAAGCCCTGACATCACATTTACCGATGCACGACATGCAAAACACGCCGTTCCATGCCAGGCAGGTTGCGGTATTAAGCTGTAAATCACCAATGCTGGCCAATTCACGGTCATAACTTTCAATCGATGGACAGGCCTCTGCGCAATCACCGCAGAATGTACAGCCCGTTGTAGAAAACTGCAGCCAGGGTCGGCCAGCATGCGCATGGTCGTCCGGGTGTATCCGGACAATACCTTGTGGGCAGGCTGCAGCACATTCCTTATTACAGGTAGCGCAGGCCTCTATCACCGCCTGATGCCAGGGTGGTGCTGGCCCCAGTGCTTGCTGGCGTCGTTCGATGTTTTCACGTCCTTTCCTGGTCAGAAATGAACCTGTCAACAGGCCTCTTCTACCAATATCCGTCTGTTCTCTCATCCGACTCTCCAGCATGCTAATGGCTGTTTCACGATCACCGGAAAAAGTGTATCCACAGGGATATCAAAATGTATTTTCTACTAGCGGTTGCGCGTCAGATGCCGGTGCATGGCATAGCGTACAGGTATAAACTGCACCGGAAACCTCATCCTCGTCACCCGCTCCGCCAAAACCGCCATAGTGACTGTCAGGCATCGCAAGCTTTTTACCCTTGACGTATTCTCTACCCTGGATCTTGGGCTTGTCGTGGCATTCCATGCATTCATTAGTTTCCATGGTTATCGGTAAATACTCTGCGACTGTGTGTGGAACCAGAGGTGGTGCGGTGTAGTATGACTTGGCAATACGGTCACTTTTGCCAGCTTCGGCTGTCGGATAGTCATAGGTACTGGGTGAGGGATCACCAAATACACCGTCCATACCGATACCAATATCGGTCTCATCAACAGAGCCAGTTGTTTGGCAACCGGCTATGCCGACAGCGCTTAAAAGGGTGCTGATAAATAGGATCTTGATTTTCATGTTGCTCTCCTACTGATGGGATTCAAGTTTTTGGGGTGATTCATAACTTGTGCTGCTCTGCTTGCGCAGACCAAAACACAGAGTATCTTCGGGACATACGGTGATGCACCGTCCGCAATTGGTGCATTCTCCAGAGGCTAACATTCCGGCCTCTGTCGCTTTTGTCAGATTCATTACCTGGGGTTCGGGACAAACACGTGCGCACTCTCCACAATGCGTACAGCTTGGTGAATCGAACAAGATTCTTACAGGCGCTATTTTTCCAATCAGTGCGTAAAATGCACCTAAAGGGCATAAATGGCCGCACCAGCCATCGCGCAATACAAACAGATCGAAAATAAAGACTCCGATAACAGCCATCAAGCCCATGCCAATGCCAAAGATCAGCTCACGATGAAACATGCTGATTGGACTGACCCATTCAAAAGCCGCAACGCCTGTGATGACTGAAAGGATCAGGCTTAAAGCTAATACGGTATAACGAACATTACGGCTCAAAATAATACGGTCTTTTATGCGCAGCCTGCGTCTGAGCCATGCTGACAGGTCTGCAACCATGTTGATCGGGCAGACCCATGAACACCATGTACGCCCGCCAAGCAAGGTGTACATCAGCAGGATGATGCCTGCACCGATGATGACCTCGGTTTCCAGGACGTGTTGGGTTAGAAAGATTTGCAATACTGCAAAGGGATCTGCCAATGGTATGGCACCCAGCAGCGTTGATGCACTGAGATTACCCATTAATACCGGTTCGTTGACCACCGTCCAGCCCCAGTGGGCGCTGCCATAAAACAACAGCAGCGTGCCTAGTTGTACGATCCGTCGATAGATAATGAAGCGCCAGACCTTGAGTTTGCCTGGCAGGTCGGCCGGCATGACAAATGGCCTGACGGGCTTGCCATTGGGTCCAATTCGGGC
>DAOWLL010000216.1 GCA_030641945.1 Gammaproteobacteria bacterium
AGCTTTAATAAAAGTATTCGCGTTCTTTACTCCGCGCAATCCTGCGCTTCGCCCTGCGGGCCGCACTGGCGTGCGTTCAAAATGCTCCCTACATTTTAGTGCGTTTTTCGCGGCAAATCATAGTGTTTACATCATGGAGAATTGTCTGCTTTGGGTGATGTCAGTCATTCGGAATCTGACAACTACTGCCAGTTCAAGTCTGAGCGACTACAGATTAACATGTTAACACCAAGGGACTTTGTCGTACCTTAATTACCAAGCGACTTTGTCGCATCTTAATTACCAAGGGAAATTGACGGATCTACTTAATCAGTGATTCTCTGAATATTCCACACAGAATATTAGAGGTCGCAGGATGATTATTATGGATTCTAAAGCTCAACTCACTGTCGACATTATTGCTAAAGCTGCCGAGCGTAAAATCAGTATTGTTAATGCCGCCAAGTTGCTCAATAAATCCCGCAGAACGATTGAACGATATCTTCAAAAATATCAGAAAGTCGGGATTCAATTCGTTGTTCATAAAAACAGAGGCAAATCCCCAGCTAACAAGATCTCTGATGCTGTTAAACGGGATGTGCAGGCACTGATCAAGGAAAAGTATTTCGATGTGAATCTTGCCCATCTCAGGGAGTTGTTAGACGACAATGAACAGATCCAGGTCAAACGAGAAACACTAAGAAGCTGGGCGCATGAGATCCATCATGTTAAACGCGCCAAACGAAGACGAACGCAGGCCCGAAAAAGACGAGAAAGAATGGAGTCACCTGGCTTGCTGCTGCAAATGGATGGTAGCCCGCATCGCTGGTTTGGGGATGAAAAATCCTGTTTGATAGCGATGATTGATGACGCAACCAGTGAGATACACGCGGAGTTCTTTAAGTCAGAGACCACGTTAGGCTGCTTAAAGGTGTTACGCGACTACATCGCTCAAAAAGGCGTGTTCAAGGCGCTCTATGTCGACAAAGCCGGTATCTTTGGAGGGCCGAAACGCTGTCACTTCTCTCAGGTACAGCGAGCCTGTAGCGAGCTAGGAATCGAAATCATCTTTGCTAATTCGCCGCAAGGAAAAGGCCGAATTGAACGCGCGTTTGATACCTTTCAGGACCGACTGATACCGGAGCTAAGGCTCAATAAGGTCAAAGATATGAAGCGTGCCAACCGGTATCTTCAGGATGTATTTATCCCCTCGTTTTGGCACAAGCACATTGAAGTCGTACCTAAAAACGACACCTCTGAATTTACCACCGTTCCTGAGCATATCAACCTGGATGATGTCTGCATCCTAAAGGAGTATCGAAAAATCCGAAATGATCACACGTTTAGTTATGGCAATAAGTTTTATCTTATCGAGTCGCCGCTCAAACACGCCATCGCTAAACAAAAAATTGAAATAAGAAAGTGTCATGACGAGGGTTTTATCGCCTGTTTCGCCGGCAGGCAGCTGACAGTATCAGAAGTCATTGAACCGACCAAACCCGCTATGGCGGACCTGGAAATACAGAAGAAAATCGATGCCATAGAACTGGCTGAGAAGCTTCAAAATGTGACTGAAGCCGCTCGCATTAGTGGCTGCTCCCGCGAAACCATATATAAGAATCGCAGGCTACTAAAGGAAAAAGGGCCTCAAGCTCTGAAGCGCACGTTTCGCCAGGGGCATCACCATAAAAATCGTACTGACAAAGCAATCGAAGACGTGGTGATAGCGTTCTCACTTGAAAACCCACACCTGGGGCAGGCTCAGATCTCCGCCCATCTCGAGACTAACTATCAAATTGAGTTGAGCCCTAATGGCGTGAGAAACGTGTGGTTACGTGAAAATATGAATACCAGTGCGCTGAGAGTTCAGAGATCTAAATTACCGCTAGAGGTCGCGTAACAAGGATCTATTCGTTGCCAGACGAGAAACACGCTGTTATGGTACTACGACAAAGTCCCTTGGTAATTAGTCCGCCAGTTTCCCTTGGTAATGACACTTATTCAATTAACGACTTACTCGCACGTTCTTTTCAGGCCTGCCAAACACATCCCTTAACTCGTTCTTTGCCAATTCGAGCACTTTGCGGCGATTCAAAGGCAGTTTCCTGCCGGCGCGATTGATATAAAAGTTCAGCATCGACATGGCAGAACGAAACGGGTCAACCCGGCGACGTTTACTGCGCAGCGCAGAGCGCTTTAAAGATAGCGCAATTTCTCTTGGATCCTCAAGCGTGAAAACACCCGGTTCCAGGTCGAGGGCGTCGCTGTTTGTGGTGACGCGCCGTGACCAGTTCTTCTTAGAATTTTTGACCATTTCAGTACACCCCCATAAACATCATGGCATTATTATTCTTATTTCAAATGCTTTCATAGCCCCTGTTGCAGTTTTTAACGCCAGGTTGTTAAATGAAGCACAGCTAATTCATGGCTCATTAATCCAGGTTATTACATCATGCAGCCCATCAAATATCAGGTCGTCGGCGAGGAAGACTACGCTTTCGTTATCACAATTAACAGTAGCGGTGAGTATACAATCAGCAGCGGCACCTACACCAGCGAGCCGCCGCGGAGTGGAAAACTGTCCCGGGAGCAGGAACAGGCCCTGTTAGATTCGATTCATGCGCTCGGCATTCCTGATCAACACCCCATGCCTGAAGGCGCGGCGGATGCTTTTGAAGCAAAGCTGATTTTAGGTGAGGGCAGTGATGCCGTTACTTATCCGTTCTGGGAAGGTGCACTGGAACAGGACTCTAAACTGCAGAACCTGGTGCGTTTGCTGGAATTGCTTTAAACAGGTTCATACGCTGATTCTGAAATTCGCGGCTAAAGCCGCCTACGTCAATAGAACTGCAAGTTCACACAAGCATAGCCAGTCTATGACTGGTGGATATGTCTTTTATTGATTGTTCTTTTACACCAGCCTGTTGGGCAAATTCCGGCCAGCGCTCAACGGCTGCAAACACCTCGTTTATGACCTTGTCCGTCCTGGTTAAACTGATGGATTCAGCAACGGCGATTAAATCCTCCAGAGAAAAATTATCACGTTTACCATTCAGGCTCATTTGATGCTGACTGGTCCATTTTCCAGCCGGGTTGTGTGAATAAATCACATCGTACGCCGGCGACAATTTCCACTTTCCATCCGGGCCCATTAAAAACGCAATGTTCTTGGTATGGTCATCCTGGTTTCGCGCTATGACGTTAAACACCATGCGGCGGTATTGCTCAGTAGCCTCGGCCTTGCTCAGGCGTAGCCTGCGCATAACAGTAAAAGCCTGCTCATAACTGTAAGCACCCGCCATATTGAAATCATAGTGCGCAATGCCGCATAAAGTCTGCATGTGCAGTTTTCTACCACCAGCCCGATCAAAGCGCCGGGTCATGAAATGTGCACGATCATTCTCTTCAAGCAGGCGGGATTCTTCCATTTCTATGCCCGCCGCTTTAGCCATCAGGTAGTAAGCATATTCGATACGGCCATAACCGCGCGGTTCACCAAGCTCCAGAT
This sequence comes from Gammaproteobacteria bacterium, assembly GCA_030641945.1. Classification (GTDB taxonomy): domain Bacteria; phylum Pseudomonadota; class Gammaproteobacteria; order SZUA-229; family SZUA-229; genus JABDQW01. Next base: position 3,488 of record DAOWLL010000216.1, read on the forward strand.
CGGTCACACCATCGAACTTTAGAATCCAGTATTGATAATTCTCCGGCACACGGGTTTGCCCCGACATGACATTGCCATCTTTATCCATCGCAATGACCGCTTTTGGGCGCGCTCCACCCGCGGAGGTGCCGACACGTAAAATATCCATGATGGCATCTGCGTTGTCCTGTTCAGACTGGCCAATGCTGGCTTCCAGCGCATTGCGCTCATCCATGACCTGCTGTACCAGTCCGACGAGTTCTGACACTTCAACAGGCACTGATTCATCATATTTATCGATAATCGAAGGTGAGAATTCCAGCGCACCCATGCCACGTTTGCCGGTATAGCAAAGTCTTTCTACTGGACTAAAGCTGACCGAGTCTCTTCCATTACGCGCCAGCCAGGCATCAATAATGCTGTTACCAAATTTATCCGGCAGTGCATCTGCAAGCATACCCGGCAAACCCAGGTAGGTATCTTTATTCAAAGATGAAAATGAAAACCTGCCATCGCCATTGATAGCGTCATCGATGCCCATGTGAAGAGGGGAGATGTCCAGGCCCTTTTTCAAGAAAGACGGGGCATATTCAAATACGCTGTAGGCCTTATCATCCAGCCACGAAACCGCACCGACAGTTTCGCCCCATAATTTCACCATGGCAGTATCGACTTTTGTTACCATTCTGCATCATCCTCTGCAGGCTGCTTACGCCGTCCACCCGAAGCCCTTTCGCGTTGCCGGCCCTGCATCCTGGCCAATTGCAGGGGACTGATCAATGGCTCTGGTATAAAGTTATCAATGTGATCCAGGGCGCCAAGTTCCCGCAGCACGGCGATCACGGTGGACAACTTGCCGCTGCCAGATTCAAGCGATTTGATGGTATTCAGTGACAGCGTTGTGGCTTCAGCCAGTTCTTTCTGGGTAATGTTTTTGCGCAGGCGGAGTACCTTGATGCGCCTGCCCAGTTCATCTTCTATGCCTTTATCTGAAAGCGAGTAAAAATCCATAAT
>DAOWLL010000494.1 GCA_030641945.1 Gammaproteobacteria bacterium
GAAAGCTTAAATCTACCAGAACAAATTGACTTTTGAGGGTTAACTTCTTGAACGCCATACATCAGCAGCAACCCTTGCGTATTCTGGTGGTCGAAGATAACGTAGATATTGCAGAGAATATCGGAGATTACCTGGAAGCGCAGGGACATATCATGGATTTTGCCATGGACGGCATCGGTGGGTTGCACCTGGCAATAACTCAGAAATATGATATCCTCATATTGGACATAATGCTGCCTGGTATGGACGGCATAACGCTCTGCAACAAACTACGGGAGGCGGGCGGCAAACAAACCCCTGTATTAATGCTGACTGCACGCGACACGCTTTCCAACAAATTGGAAGGCTTTAAAGCAGGGGCTGATGACTATCTTATAAAACCTTTCGCCCTGCAGGAACTTGAAGCCAGAATAAAAGCTCTGACAAAAAGGGCTGAAATAGTTGAAAAATCGGTTCAGCATGTAGCCGATCTGGAACTCGACACAGGCAGTATGAAGGTATCACGCGCAGGCAAACCGATTGATCTGAACAGGGCATGCCTGAAAATTCTTCAAATGCTCATGCAAGCCTACCCCAACGTAGTACCCCGCAATGAAATTGAGGATACGTTATGGGGCGATATGCCCCCTGGCAGCGATTCACTGCGCAGCCACATTTATATACTTCGTCGTGCCATCGACAAACCTTTTGAACAGGCTTTGCTTGAAACAGTTCACGGCGTAGGCTACAGATTGGTAGACCCCGATGAAATTTCGGTATAGCCTTAGATTTCGTATTGTGATATCATTCTGTCTTTTCGGCGCCGTGCTGGGCTGTGTGTATGCTGCCATTGTTTACTTCTCTCTTGATAAGATCGACGATCATCTGGTTAACAGACGACTGGTGCAGGAAGTAGAATATTTATTAGACCGGTATCAAAAAAACGATGCAGCTTCAGCATCTCCAACCAGCCCTCATATCATGGCATTTATCGGCACCGACCGGATGCCGGATTACATGAAACAACAGGTCGGCGGGTTGTCGGAAGGATATCACGAATTCTACTGGCAGGGCGATGAGTACCATGTGGCCGTTAAAGTCGTACCGCAGCTTGTTGAACCGCTCTATCTGTTGTACGAAGTCAGCGTTCTTGAATTTACTGAAAAACGCAAACTGATCATCGCCATTGTTCTTGCCAGCGGTGTTGTGCTGGTCGTTGGATTGGGATTGTGGATTGGTCTGATCCTATCCCGCCAGGTAATTGCCCCTGTTTCCTATCTTGCCGAGCAGGTTGCCGGATCCGAACCTGATAAACTACCAACCAATCTGTCGGAGAGTTTTCATGATGACGAGGTCGGTGTTCTGGCCAGAGCCCTGGAAAGATCGCTACGGCGGATACAAGAATTCGTCGACCGTGAGCAACATTTCACCAGTGATGCGAGCCATGAACTCAGGACACCGGTAACGGTGATAAAGGGTGCAATTGAGGTGTTGAGAATAAATGGATTCGGAAATGAATCTGCGGCGAAGAGACCGTTGAAACGCATAGAGCGAGCTGTTAATAATATGGAGCATATCATTGAAAACCTGTTATGGCTTGCAAGGGAAGAGGTAGTAAACGATCCGGGGCAGACCTGCAAAGTCGTGCCGGTAATAAAAGAGACCATAGATCACCATCGCCACCTTTTTGCGGAAAAGCCGGTTGAAATTTTATACATCACAGAAGGTAACCCCGAACTAAAAGCACCGGCCGCAATTTTAAAGATGGTCATCGCCAACCTGATTCAGAATGCGTACAATCACACGGCAGAGGGAAAAGTCACGGTACATATTGGCGACGATTGTATGACCGTAACAGACACCGGTGATGGCATTGCCCCCTGTGAACTCCAGTCGGTAACCGAGCCGCATGTGCACGGTAAAAACAGCAAGGGGTACGGTCTGGGACTGGCAATTGTTAAACGCCTGTGCCAGAGATTCAACTGGAAATTTGAAATCGAAAGCAAGATCGGACGTGGTACAACCGTGCGTCTGGTCTTTACCCCGCCTGAGCAATACCTCCCACTAAATTCATCTAAAATATCTGACGATAAATAATCTTTTAGAAGAAAATATCTTTTCTACTGGATCATCCTTTCGGCAAGCAATAACGGGATTAATCTACCCAACACGCTGATTTTACGTTTTATTCACAA
>DAOWLL010000493.1 GCA_030641945.1 Gammaproteobacteria bacterium
AGTTCATTCTCTTCGAGATAGTCGATGATTCTATGGTCTACACGTTTAGGGGGAATGGCCCGGACTTGCTGGCATTGTACGAGCAAGACCGGTTCTTCACGCCCAATAAAAGTAAATAGACTACGGATGGCTGCCAAGCGTCCGTTACGTGTGCGGGCAGTGCAGCCTCGTTTTGTTTCGATATGGTCAAGGAAGTTCAGGACAAGCGATTCAGTAATGTCTTCGGTCATCAGTTCATCCACGGACTTTTTCAATGTGTCGGCCCCATAGCACAGTAGCAGCTTGATCGCATCGCGATAGGCGCTGATGGTGTTGATGGAAAGGCCTTTTTGAACCCCAAGATAGTGGCTAAAGAATCGCTTCATGAAGGGTGCGAGTATATGAGTCATGATTGACCTCCCTTAGAATCAATGGTGCGTAGGTAGTGGCCATGGAACCGGTCACTGACTTGGCCAAGTAATTCGGCTGTTGGCCGTAAATAGACTTGAGTGGACTGCATGTCTACGTGGCCCATATAGGTCGCCAACATAGGAAGCCGGGCATTGATGTCTAGTCCGTCCCGATACCAGGCCAATAAGCGATGCACAGCAAAGGTATGCCTCAGGTCATGGATGCGAGGGCCGGACTGTTTGTTGTAGGTAATGCCACACTGATCCAGTAAGGGACGAAAGGCATGATAGACAGTGGGATGACATAGACACCGACCACGCTCGTTTAAGAGTAGAGGATCTTTAGGCATATTCGGCTTTTTACCAAGACGTCTATCGATGTAATGCTGCAGTGCCTGGCTGGTGGAATTACTTAGAGCAACCCAACGTGCTTTGCGGAACTTGCCTTGGGCTATGTAAAGGCATTGTTTGCTCGTGTGAAACGATTCCAGGTTCAAGCTGCATGCCTCACTAATACGGATGCCGGTGCTGTAGAGTAGTCCCAGCAAGGTATAATACGTATGCGGTCGAAGTGATCCGACCGGTGGTAATTCCAAAGCAGCATCCAACAGACTGCCGAGTTCAGAGGAACTGTAGATATAAGGGGCTTCGCAGGGTCAGACCTGGAAAAAGGAAATACAACTTGACATCCCCTTTTTGAAGGTTATGTTACTCATTATGGCTCGACCAATACGAATAGTCTATGAAGGTGCAGTGTATCATATCACCATCCGAGGCAATGAACGTAGATCCATTTTTAAGAATGATGAGGATCGATCGTATTTCATTACAAAGCTTGCAGAAAGTGTTCAACGTTATGATGTGCGTTTGTATTTATTTACTTTGATGCGCAACCATACACATTTAGTTTTGGAAACACCGCGTGGGAATCTTAGTCGTTTTATGCAACGGCTTCAAACCGCCTATACCATGTACTTTAATCACCGGTACCATCGCAGAGGTCATCTGATGCAGGGGCGCTTTGGAGCCACGATTGTCGATGAGGATGAGTATATTTTGAAGCTCAGCCGGTATGTCCATTTGAATCCAGTTTATATCAAGAAAGTGCAGGCCTTGCCTATCCGTGAACGTATCGAGCTATTGCGACATTATCCCTGGAGCAGCTATCGCAGCTATATAGGTCGATGTCCACCGTTATCCTTTGTGGACTATGCACCGATTTTGGAGATGATGGGGCGTCCTAAAAAGAAGCAGGCTTCCATGTACCGCAGATTTGTAGAAACAGGCATATCCGATATGGATGCAGCCTTTGTTAATGCCAAAAAGCAATCCCGGCTCTGCATTGGCTCAGATTCCTCTAATGATCGCATTGGCAGTCTGTATCAGGAGCTTGTTGATGCGCGTTCCAACCATGAGGATATCTCGTTTTCTCGAATGTCTCATACCTGTGCTGTGGAGGATGTCCTGAGTTGTGTGAGTGATGTACTGGCTGTATCCATTGATCAACTGTGTCATCGTCAACGTTCCTGCTTGCATCGCGCCTTGACGGCGCACGCTCTTTGTGAGTACAGTGGGCTTAACCAGCGACAAGTGGCCAAGATATTGAATGTGTCGAGTGGTTCAGCGGTAAGCAAGCAGTTGAAAACCCTGAGTGACCAGTTATGTAGTGATAGAGAACTGAGTAGCTTGTTAGAGACAATCAGCATGAGAATTAAGGCGAAATCACCTTAAAGACTATTTCCAGGTCTGCCCCCGGCTGCCCGGCTGCCTTTCACCTCTCCATCAC
>DAOWLL010000234.1 GCA_030641945.1 Gammaproteobacteria bacterium
GATGATGATGATTTTGAGCGTCCACTGAAAAAACGCGGGATAAACGCTTCGGTACAGGCAGGAAAATGGTTACACGAAAACAGGCTGGTCCCCGACTTTGTTATCACATCCAGGGCAAAACGGGCTATGCAGACAGCAGAACTGGCTTGCAAGTCCATGGGTATCAAGATAAAAGAAATCTATAAACAGAAACACATCTACCTGGCCACTGTAGAAGAGTTGCTTCTTGCACTTGAAGACTGCCCTGAACAGGCAGAGCGTGTAATGCTTGTCGGGCATAATCCGGGGCTTGAAGAGCTGCTTTACTTTCTTGTTGGCGGCAGAATTAGCATTCCTGAGGACGGCAAGATAATGCCAACTGCGGCCCTGGCTGTACTTATGATGCCAGACAACTGGGGGAACCTGGATGTGGGTTCAGCCGAACTCAGGCAGCTGATAAGACCGCGCGACCTTGCTTGAACAAATTGTTGAAATCTACTCGGCTTTTATTGCCAGCTCATCAGGAATAAACTCTTTCGCTATACGTTTAGTCAGTGTATAGATGTGCCTCAAATGGTCGACCATTTCAAGCTCAAGTCTGACCAGAAGCAAATGCTTGCCTGTCTGAATGCTAATGCGGCTTGCCTGATTTTTTAGGATGTTATCGACTGAATGCTGAATCTGTTCTTTTAGCGCTATCACTTCAGCGGCTATAGCTTCATCATTATTTTTAATAGCGACGACCAACTTGTCAAAGGCTTCACTCACCGTCTGCGCTAATTTAACAATCAGCGCAAGAGTTTGCTCGCTTTCCTGTAAGTCCTGATCAATGTACTTCTTGCAAATATCTGATAATTCCGACTCAATGATATCTGCAAGACTTTCAATATTGATGGTTGCACTCATCAAGGATTTCAAAGTATGACTGCTTTCATCAGTCAACTCTTCCTGCTGGATATCGCTCATGTATTCCAGTATCAGCTCAGACAGAACATCGACCTTGTCATCCATTTTTACGACATCATCAGCCATCTTCCTGTTGCGAGTTTGAAACGCCATCCACAGCGTGGTGAGCATATCGCTGGTGATTTCACCCATATGGCCAATTTCAAATCGCACGTTTTCCAGTGCTATGGCAGGCACTTCAAGCAATTCTTTATTCAGGTACTTCGGTTTGACGATAACTTTTTCTTCAACCGGTTTTTCCGGCACCAGGATAACGGCCAATTTAGCAAACAAGGGCGTGAACCAGATAAAAATAAGCGTGTTGGCTACGTTGAATACTGTGTGGGCGTTCGCGATCTGTCTCGGCACTTCGGCCGCCATTTTTTCCTTGCCGGCAAGTTCTGCTGCCGATGGTGAAATATTGACAATAAATTCTGCCAGTTGCGGTATAAACATCAGCCACAGAAGAACGCCGGCTATATTGAAGGCAATGTGTACCACAGCAGCGCGCACTGCTTCGGCCGGTTTGCCAATCGCGGCAAGTATTGCTGTTACGCAAGTTCCTATGTTTGCACCAAATGACAGGGCTATACCTGCTGGCAGCGATATCAGGCCTTCTGTTGCCATCACGATGGCTATACCGGTGGTTGCTGCCGATGACTGCACCAGACCGGTAAATACAGCACCGATCAGGATGCCCAGCAGAGGGTTTTCCATTTTTACCATGAGATCCAGGAACGGCTCATAGGTCCGCATCGGGTACATGGCATCACCCATTACACCCATGCCGTAAAATATCAGGCCCAGCCCCATAACCATGCTGCCATAGTGGCGAATGCGTTCAGTTTTAGCCGTGAACAGCATGAAAAACCCAAGCGCAACAAGCAATAAAGCATACTGAGTAACATTGAATGCTACGATTTGCGCTGTAAAGGTACTGCCGATATTGGCACCCATGATGATGCCGACAGACTGGGTCAGCGTCATGAAGCCTGCAGATATAAAACCAACAACAAGCACTGTCGTTACAGAAGAAGAATTCAAAACTGCAGTTACAAAGGCGCCTGTTATTGCGCCCATAAAACGGTTTTTGGTCAGGCCTGCAAGTACATCTTTGAGCTTGTCACCGGCAGCAGCTTGCAAACCGTCTGACATCTGTTCCATGCCATAGAGAAACATCGCAAGGCCACCGAACAATGCCATAACCAGGTAAAACCAGTCGACCTCCTGTGAGACAGCTTCTTCTGCCATAGCGGAATGAGTGAACAACACCAGTATCAGGCCGATAATCAGCTTGATGGTCATGTTCTGGTCTGCTCGAAACAAGCTCATACTTATTTTGCTGATATGCATTGTGGCCGATTAATCGAATACCTGCTCTGGTGTCTTGTTAAAATCTGCAGCCAACGTATCTATCGTGTAAAGCATAATTTCCCTGAAAACATCATCCCTGTCGGTATTGCTGATAATAGGCACATCAGCCTGGTCTGCTTCGGACAACAGAAAAGTCTGCAGCTTCCAGATACTATCAAAGTGCTTAAGATAGCGCTCTGCCCGCCTTTGCGGTACATCAGTACTTCGTCCTTTAATTCGAGACTGGAGACGTTTTCTTTTCAACACGGCAAGCATGACAGGAACGACAAGTGCATCGTCAGGCTCCATGATGCTCTTAATAATAGAAGGATGAAAATGAACGCCTTCAACTATGACCGATACGCGCTCATGCAAGGCCCGGTGTATAACCGCTTTAATCGCTACAGATAAAAATTCTGCCTGTCTGCAGTAACCCTGGTAAATCCGTTGGTCTTTATCCTCTGATTCCTGAATTTCATCTGGCAGTTCCTGCCAGGCAGAATAGGAAGACTTGTGCAATATAGGCTCTACTTCCTTGGGAATCATCGTGCGCATGACTTCCCTCAGCATGTCGGTGGACTGCATTCGGGCAATCTCCAGTCGGCTGGCGAGCCCGGTTGCGATTGTGCTCTTGCCGCAACCGGCCGTACCTCCTACCAGGAATACCAGGGGTCTTCCGCTATGAATAAAATCACGCCAGACCAGCCATCTGAAAGCAACTTTCTTACCCAGATTTTCTGATTTGCGCAATAAACGATACGTCATTTGCGCAATATATTTAGAAGTAACACCGGGCTTGTTCCTTCTTAGCAGATGAGCACTGACTTCATCAACAATCGAAAGGGCATCTTCCGAGGTCAGGCCTATTGATTCAAGGTCGAGCCTGTACCTGGAAGGCGAAAATGCTGCAAACTGACCGTTGTCGGTTTCAACCTGAAGCATGTACGGCACGTTTCTGTTCTCGTACAGTGCAACTGAATGTTCAGCATTGGCTTTTTTAAGGTGCTTGACGACAAGATGTTCTAACTCGACCGTTGTAACCTGTGGCTTGTCATCAATGTCATCGCGTATGGTATTGGCAATCTCATGAGCCTGATTAAACGTAAGACCTGATTTTTGCAGGGAGCGTGTAAGTATCCCTCTAAGAAAAGGCGTATGTGTTTGATCTTCAGTGTTTTCGACGAGAACTTTTGACATAGCTCAATTTATTCAAGATATCTTGCTGTTATACAGCATTTTTATACTCTATTATACCCAGAGTACAAGGTCAAAAGCGTAATCAGGCGATTGATCGTTAATCTGAAGGAAGACGCCACATGATGTTCAGAACTGCAGAGCTTGGGCAAAGTATCCCTAAATCTGAATTCAAGCAAAAAGAGCCCGTGCTTAGACGCGAGCTGCTTGAAACTCAACAACGGGTTCGTAAAATCAAAAATTGTCCAGTAATTGTCGTTTTTGCCGGTGTAAACGGTGCCGGAAAAGGTGAGACTGTCAACCTGCTGAATGCCTGGATGGACCCACGCTGGCTGGTTACGCGTGCCTATGACAAGCCTTCAGATGAAGAGAAGGAACGCCCGGAATACTGGCGATTCTGGCGCGACCTTCCCGCTAAAGGAAAAATCGGCTTATTTCTCAGCTCATGGTATTCGAGACCGGTGCTCGACCGGGTGCATAATCGCATCGATGAATCTGAATTTAACAACCAGCTTGAACAAATCATTAATTTCGAGAAAGCACTGTCTGACGATGGCGCGCTCATTCTCAAATTCTGGATGCACTTGAGCAAGCAGGGGCAAAAAAAGCGATTCAAGTACCTGGAAAAAGATGAGCTTACCAGCTGGCGTGTTGACGAAATCGACTGGGACAACTGGCGATTGTATGAGCAATTCGAAGAAGCTGCCGAAAGGGTCATCATGAGAACCAGCACAGGAACATCACCCTGGTGC
>DAOWLL010000015.1 GCA_030641945.1 Gammaproteobacteria bacterium
AGATAAAACCACTGATATCATGTTAAAAAAATTAATCATTTGTGCAGTTTTTCTGCTCATATCATCCCCGGCCGCGGCCAACCTGAACAAGAACGACCCCTGGGGTATTGCCATGGGTTTTCGCAGCGCCAGAATCCCCTACCCGGCCGCAGAAGAACGGGTGGACGATATCATTCCGCTGCTGTTCTTCGACAATAAGTATGTATTCCTGCGCGGACAAACCGGTTGCATAAAACTGTATAACAACGATGAGTGGCAGTTCAGTCTTATTGGCCGCTACCGCCATTTCGATATACCTGCTGAATACCAGAACGAGATACGCGGCAACGGCCTGGATCTTGGACTGCAGGGAAAATACCGCTTCAGCCCTGAGTTGCAGTCCAACCTTGAATTCCTCTCTGATGACGAAGGTCGTTTGCACACCAGCATAGATGCCAGGTACGCCTGGGACTCGGGTTCATGGGAACTGTTACCCTACGCCAACCTGAGATGGAAAAGCTCGGAGTTCAATGACCGCTACTACGGTCTTGATGGTTTCGAAGACCCCAACAACCCCGGCAATACTTTCAGCAACCCCATTGGCAGTGGCTGGGACATGACCCTCGGCTCAGAAGTACGCTACCACGTCATCAGCAACCTGTACCTGGTTGGCCGTGCGCAGATGACCACCCTGCTGGACAGCAGTACACGTAATTCTGTTTCAATCGACAAAGAGACCTTTGGCGAAGTCTACCTCGGTGTTGCTTTCTTCGATGACAAGACCAAGGCCCGCAAACCGTCACTGGACGCCAAACCCTACTGGCGTTTCGCCTACGGCTGGGCCACGCCCTCGAGCATGGGTGACATCCTGCTGCGCTGGGATGTGGAAGATGATCCGCAGAATAACGAGATGGTATCGGTGTTCTATGGCCACCCCGTCTCCGACAGCCTGTTCGGTGTTGAGTCACTGGATGTCTATATTACGCCGGGATTCGTCTATCATCGCGAATCCGACCCCTACACCGACCCGGACAGCGGCATTACCTATGACAGCCAGCCAACGACTGAATATATACTGGCCGCTAAACTCTACTGGAACCTGAAATGGCCCATTCACTGGCGCCTCGGTGGTGCTGAAGGCGTATCCTATGTCAAGGACGTTACCAACCTGGAACAAAGGTCTATGGATAATAAAGGCTACCGTGCCAGTAACTTGATGAACTACCTGGATGTCAGTATTGACCTGAACGTGGGTGATTTGTTCAGGGCCAATTCAATGCGTGACCTGTGGTTTGGTTACAGCCTGCACCACCGCTCATCGATCTTTGAAAGCTCATCGGCATTCGGCCGCATCAGTGGCGGCAGTAATTACAATTCGCTGTATTTACAATATCACTGGTAAGACAGGGGCTAGGGAAGAGTGGAAAGGGGCAAGGTATCTGGAATGCAATGCATTATCTTAATCACTAGTCCCTGGTACCTCGTCACTCGTACCTCGCCACTCTTCCCTTGTTACAGACGCTATGAATGTAATAATCCGTGTGCTGTCGATGCAGGAAAAAACATTGAACGAAGGAAAGTGGTGGCCGGGGACAGAATTGAACTGTCGACACGCGGATTTTCAGTCCGCTGCTCTACCAACTGAGCTACCCGGCCAAAAACAGGTACTAGGTTCGAGTGGCAAGGGGCAAGGTAAAAGAACAACTGAAACCTGACTCCTGGCCGGACACCTGGCGCAAGATTGTAACTGTCACCGGGCTGCTTCTGGAAGAGGCGTATTTAATCGGCTAGCTGCGCCGGAGTCAAGTTTTGCGCATGCTGGCTGATGATGCGTGCAACGGGGGTGGCCAGGGCGCGTTTTTGCGCGTCTTCTGACGGGCACCAGATAATTTCACCCTGTTCTTTCACATACGTCCCGTTCAGCTGCACCCTGACCCTGCAAGGTGTGATATCGAGATGATAATGGCTGAAGGTGTGCCTGAAAGCACCGCAGTCCTCGTCATCCAGCACTTCCAGGCCCCAGCGCTGCTGGCATACCTGTTCCACTTTTTCCCCAAGATCGGTTTCGGGCAAGCTCCATAAACCGCCCCAGATCCCGCTAGGCGGACGTTTCTCCAGCATGATACTGCCATTGTCGTCGTTGGTGAGAATTAACAATCGAGCTGTTTTTACGGGCAGCTGCTTTTTGGGTCGTGGTGTTGGATAGTGTTTGACTGCGCCCTTCATATGAGCAGCGCAATCTTGTTGCAGCGGGCATTGCACACATTGCGGCGATGAACGTGTACACAGGGTCGCGCCCAGATCCATCATCGCCTGGGTATAGTCAGCAACGCGATGATGCGGCGTATACTGCTCTGCAAACTGCCATAACTGCTGCTGCACAGCAGTTTTTCCCGGCCAGCCGTCAACGGCATGGTACCTGCACAACACGCGTTTCACATTACCGTCAAGTATTGCATGGCGTTGATCCAGTGCCTGCGCAAGTATTGCAGCTGCTGTTGACTGGCCAATGCCGGGTAATGCCACGAGCTGTTCAAATCGCTCGGGAAATTGTCCACCATGCTCAGCGCTAATGATGCCTGCTGCCTTGTGCAGGTTTCGTGCCCGCGAGTAGTAACCCAGGCCGGACCAGTGCTCAAGCACATGATCCAGTGATGCACACGCAAGCCTGGCCAGATCAGGAAATGTCTCCATGAAACGCAGGTAGTATGGAATCACAGTGCCCACCTGTGTTTGCTGCAACATGATTTCGGCGATCCATACGCGGTAGGGTGTACGCTGACTTTGCCAGGGCAGACCGTGGCGGCCATACTGGCCATACCAGTCAAGCACGCGTGTTGAAAAAGAGGCTATTCCCACCTAGAACAGACCTTTCAATTTATCCTTTAATTTATTTTTCAACTTCTCTTTATACTGCTCCTCTTCCTCTTTAGCTTTTTGTCTCAGCTTTTCTTTTTCTTCCTCGATCTCCTTGTTGATCTTCGCCCTGGCTTCAGCTTCGAGCATGTTGCCCAGCGCTTTCTTCAGCTGGTTTTTGTCAACATCGTATGCCAGCTGTTCAAAAGGTCCATGGATACGAACAGATAATGGTTGATCGAGTAATTTTTCTGCCGCAGTTTGACGCCGTGTTGGCTCAACGTCCACCAATGCCCTGTAATCCATGTCATTGCGCACAATGTTAACCACACCCTCTCCTTTTACCTTGATACGACTTGAGTCGAGGATTAAATCCTTGTTGGTAATATCACCGTTCGCAACGATTGCGCTGGCATGGATACGATTGAAGGCTGTTTTGGTTTTTGGATCAAAGCTGCCACGCCACTCACCAGGAACAGCAAGGTTTTTCGTTACCAGATAATCAGCAACCACATCGCGCACATAGTACTCAAAATCAACACCCTGTAAAATTGTCTTGCCCATATCGAAGCGCAAATTGCCTTGCGCAGCTTTCTTTAATTGCAACACGCGTGTACCCTGCGTTTTGATATCGGCTAGTACATTAGCCGCTCCATCCATGCTGACATCTTTCTGCCCAAACATAGCAGCGAGCATTGGATCCATAACCGGCCCGGGCTGTATATCAGATGCTTTCAACCCTATAGCATAGTCCGGTATTTCCCCTTTTACGTTTACCAGGACACTGGCAGTGGCGTTGCCTTCGAGGGTCTTGAGTTGCAGCGGATCAATTCGCACCACCCCTGCCCTGGCCTGTGTCTTCATCAGGATATCTGTTACAGGGATCTCATTGAGCGTTACCGCAGCCATCGTCAATTCACCTTGCAGATCCAGTTTGCGCAACAGTTCAACGGGCAGTTCAATTTCCGGCTCCTGTTCCGCAGGGGCGCTGCCGGCAGCAGTAGCACCTGCCGCTACAGCAGGCGCTGCAGCCTTAGTTGCTTCTGGTGATGGCGGCGGCAGATAGGCATCGACATTGATCGGGCTCATGTGTAACTTGTAACGCACCGTGGGTTGCGCCATATCCGGCACATGCAGCCAGCCCGTTAATTCAGCGTCATCCAGATTCAGCCTGATATCATCCAGTTCAACATGGCTGGCCGTCGCTTTCAGCCTGGACGCAAAGGCAAGCTTTGTCAGGCTGCTGTCCTGCGCCATTGGCGGCAGCTCTATTCCCAGGCGACTCATCAGCTTACGTAGATTAATGTTCTCGGTATGTACCGTGCCGTTGATCGCCGGTTCTGATAAAAAACTGTTCACATCCAGGCTCGCATGGAGCGTTGCATCCAGGGTGGAAACCTGCGTGTTACTCAATGTTGCAATTTGCTGGTCAATATCGATGTTAATATCACTTTGCAGCACCAGATCCAGTTGCTCTTTTAATAACTCCGGTGCATTTGCCGACACATTGATCTGTAACGCATCCAGCAGGATATTTGTAAAAGCTTCATTAAACGTCAGCCTTGTAGTCAGATTAATCGATGCCTGCAGTTCAGGCTCATTATGTTTAACGCTTGTATTTATCTGGATATCGACAGCTTCATTAAAACGAATAGCGCCTGTTGTCAGATCAAAATCGGATAAGCGGGAGTGCACATTATTCTGTGCATCATTCCAGATGACTGTCGCATCCACCAGTTCGATACCATTAATTGCCAGTGCCGCAATGACAGGCGGCTGTTTGTCCGCATCAGTCGATTCAGATGGTTGCTGTGCTGTGGACGGCTCTGCGGGCTTATCCTGCTTTGCCAGATCTGACCAGTTGTTGTTACCGTCTTTATCAACTTCCAGTGAAGCGAATAATCCATGCAGCCGGACCTTGTCGACATGCAGTTCCTTGCGCAATAAAGGTAATAACATGACCTTGACATCAAGTTGAGCCATGCGCGCAAATGGCTCATCACTGAAGCCTTTCGCATTTGCCAGTTCGACATCTTCAACTTTAACGCCCACCCAGGGGAACACAGACAAACTAATATCACCGGCAATTTTAAAATCCCGGCCGGTCTGTTTCTCGACCTGCCCAGTAATCGTGTCTTTATAATTGTTGGGGTCAAAGGTAAATATAAGCGCTGCCAACACCAGCAGTAATACAGCAACAACAACACTTAATATTTTGAAAACAAGCTTCAGCTTTTTCATTCGGTAATCACTTCCTTAAGCTTTAATCAATGGTTCTACTTCGCTGCACCAGTCACCTGATTTGCCGCCAGACTTGCTGAGCAAGCCAACATCTGAAATGATCATGCCGCGATCAACGGCTTTGCACATGTCATACACTGTTAGCAAGCAGACCTGCACGGCATTCAATGCTTCCATCTCGACACCAGTAACACCCCTGGTTTCTACGGATGCCCGGCATACAACAGACGTCAGCTGCGAATCTGCCATTAACTCGATCTCGACATGGGTAAGTGTAATCGGATGGCACAGGGGCACCAGTTCAGGCGTTTTCTTTGCCGCCATGATACCGGCAATACGGGCAATGCCCATCACATCGCCTTTTTTATGGTTGCCATCGATGATGCGCTGCAGGGTTTCAGCCTGCATCTGTATACGGCCTTGTGCAACCGCCTTGCGCAACGTCACCTGCTTGTCGCCCACATCAACCATGTGGGCATCACCGGCATCGTTAAAGTGATTCAGTTTTGTCATACTCATTTATCGTCCAATTTCAGTTTGTAGAGCTTAACAAGTGACATTGCCCTCATAAAGTCGTTATAGTTAGAAGATGCAATTAAAAGTAAAGTTTTTTGCCAGCCTGAGTGAACAAATCGGCTTCACAGATACCACTGTTGACGTAGACAAGCCGGCAACTGTGTCAGATGTCTGGAACCTGGCGACCGGTGGTCAAACAATGCCGGTCAACACGCTATGCGCCATCAACATGGCCTATGCGCGCCTTGACGACAGTATCAGCAACGGTGACGAGATCGCCTTTTTTCCACCGGTGACCGGGGGAAATGCATGACTGCCCTGCTGCGCGGCGGGGTATTCGACCCATGGCAGGAACTGGCACGTATTGAGGCCGGCCTTGTCAAAGGCAAGCATGGCGCCTGCGCCAGTTTTGTCGGCACCATGCGCGACTTCAATGTCGGTGACAACGTCCATTCGATGTCACTGGAACACTACCCGGAAATGACACAACAGTTCCTCGACAATATCTGCACACAAGCTGCCCGGCGCTGGAACCTGATCGACTGCCTCATCGTTCACCGTTATGGCGAAATCAACCCGGGTGATCCGATTGTTTTGACGGCTGCCTGGTCCGCACACCGTGCCGATGCCTTTGATGCCTGCCGTTTCCTGATCGAAGAATTGAAAGCGCGTGCGCCCTTCTGGAAAAAAGAGCTAACGGATAGCGGCGAACGCTGGGTGCACGACACACCCGGCAAATAATCAGAGCTGCCCTCGCTTACTGAATCAGCACAAACAGTGCCGTACGCCCACGCTGAATGTTCAGCAGTATTTGCGTGTCCTTGTCACCAACGATTTTTTGCAACTCATCCAGTGTTTGAACCGGTCTGCGATTAACCGACAGGATGATATCACCTTCGCGCAGGTGCGCGTTCCATGCCGCGCTGCCTTGCTGAACTTCGGTTACAGCCAGATAGGTCTTTCCACCGTTCTCTTTCTCTTCGATGGTTGCACCCGCAAGGCCCTGGTTGATTCGGGTGCCCGATACAGACAGGCCTTTCGCATCACGTATCGTGGCTGTCATCGTTTTCTTCTTGCCGTCACGAATAACTGTAATGCTCATTTTGTCGCCCACACGCAACAGACCAACCATGTTGCGCATTGCTGACGCACTCTTCACTGGTGCTCCATTGATCGATATAACGACATCACCTACCTTGAGTCCGGCTTCTTCAGCTGCTGTGTCTTCGATAACCTGCGAGATCACGACGCCTTGATGCAGATCCAGCCCGAATGCCTGTGAAAGTTCAGGGGTCAGGTTCTGCATAATCACACCAAGCATGCCGCGGCGAACTTCACCAAACTCGATAAGCTGATCGACAATCTGGCGCACCATGTTAATAGGAATGGCAAAACCAATCCCCACATTGCCGCTGCCACCCGCAGCCAGAATGGCGGTATTGATGCCGATTAATTCCCCCCTCAGATTGACCAGTGCACCACCGGAATTACCTGGATTAATCGATGCATCGGTCTGAATAAAATTCTCATATCCCTCTATACCCAACCCGGTTCGGCCCAGAGCACTGATAATGCCGGATGTTACCGTCTGGCCAAGGCCAAAGGGATTACCGATGGCCACGGCAAAATCACCAACACGCAATTTGTCTGAATCTCCGAATGGAATTGCGTGCAATCCCTTGATATCTGCCTGTAGTACAGCAACGTCAGCTTCAGGATCGGTCCCAATCAACTTGGCTTTAAACTGGTGACCGTTATGCATGGTTATGGCGATTTCTCGTGCACCCTCAACCACGTGGTGATTGGTGACGATATAGCCCTTGTCAGCATCGATAACGACGCCTGAGCCGAGACTCTTGGCCTCCCTGCGTTGTGGCATATCACCGTAGCCTTCGAAGAATCGTTTAAAAAATGGATCATTCAGCAAAGGGTGCTTCTGCACATCGACCTGACCCGTGGTAGCAATATTCACTACAGCGGGCCTGGTTTTTTCAACCACCGGGGCAAGCGTCGGCAAGTTACCATTCGTCGTCGGTGTCACATGTGAAGATGCAGCACCCGGCAAAAAGGGCACTAAAAGGCTCAATAGAATGAAAAAGTACTTGTAACCAGTCATAACAACTCCAGTAAAGACAACGTTTTTATCAGACAAAGCTCGACGCTCAGAGTTCAGGACGAAATAATAGCTATTATCGGCCACTTTCGAACAACATGAAACTGCAGCCGATATTGCAGTTGTCAGGATGACCTGCTAAGTTCCGCCATACAGTGTATATAGTCGGAAAAAATGCCCATGTTTAGATACTCAGTTGCCTTGATACCCCTGTTGCTCACCCCGGTGATTGCCGATGCGGCCAAAAATCTTGAAACCCTGGAACAGAGGGCCAGCTACAGTTTCGGCGTTGATTTTGCCAAGCGCCTGAAACAACAAGGCATCGACCTTGATATTTCAGCGTTGACTCGCGGCATTGTGGATACAGCCTCAGGAAAGAAGCTGGCCCTGGAAGAGGGTGAAATGAACCAGTCTAAGGCTGAATATACCGAGCAATTGCGCGCCAAACTGGCAGAGGAACAGCTACAGCTGGCTTCGAAAAACCTCGAAGCCGGCAAACAGTTCCTGGCTGAAAACGCGAAAAAAGAAGGTGTGGTGACCACCGCCAGCGGATTGCAATACAAGGTTATTACCAGCGGCAATGGCAAAACGCCGAAGCCCGATGATACAGTAAGCACACACTATCGCGGCACACTGATCGATGGCCGTGAATTTGACAGTTCCTACAGTCGCGGCCAACCTGCCAGCTTTCCGGTTAAAGGCGTTATCAAGGGCTGGACCGAGGCTCTGCAGTTGATGAAAGTCGGTGACAAATGGGAACTCTACATACCCTCAGAGCTGGCCTATGGCGCTTCACAGCGCAGCGAACTGATTCAGCCTAATTCAACTCTGGTGTTCGAGCTGGAGTTGCTGAGTATCAAGTAATTTCTTACAGCTAAGATGCGGAGACGCTGAGGTTCACAGATATTCGTAGGAGCGACTTCAGTCGCGCACTGTAACAGTTCGCGACGGAAGTAGCTCCTACAAGCCATCAAAATTCTCCGCAGCTTTGCGGTCATTGCCTATTCAATATTCTGAATCTGTTCGCGCATTTGCTCTATCAGCACCTTCAGTTCCACCGATGCCTGTGTGGTTGAGATATCTGCCGATTTTGAGCCCAGCGTATTGGCCTCGCGGTTCAATTCCTGCATCAGGAAATCAAGCCGACGCCCAACCGCTTCATCACGATCTAGCACATCGTCCAGCTCTTTCAAATGTGCGTCCAGCCGGTCCAGTTCTTCATCGACATCCATCTTCTGCGCCAGAAACACCAGTTCCTGTTCAAGCCGTTCCCTGTCTACACTGGTTTTAAGCTCTTCAAGTCTGGCCGTCAGCTTTTCACGATAGCGTTGCTGTACTTCAGGCAGCTGCAGCCTGACCTTATCGACAATTTGCTGCATGCTGGCACAGCGGTCCTGAATCAGTATCTGCATGCGCTCGCCTTCACGCAACCGGTTCTCGATGAGTTCGTCCAGCGCCATGAGCAGCAGTCTTTCTGACGCCTCGTATATAGATTTATAATCCTGCTCAGGCTCGGCAACCACACCGGGCCAGGTGAGAAGATCAACAGGATTGATTTCAGACGGTTGATGTAAGCGTGCATTGATCTGTTGACAGGCATTGATCAGTGACTTTACCAAGTTGTCATTTACTTCGAGTCCGCTTTCGGTAACCTGTTCCGGTATGAATCGAAGTCCGCATTCGAGCTTGCCGCGCTGCAAGCGCTTGTTAATGCATTCACGCACACGGCCTTCCTGGGCACGAAAATCTTCAGGTAATCTGCAATTGATATCGAGATAACGGCTGTTGACCGACCTCAGCTCCCAGGTCAGCGTGCCAAATTTTTCACTCTGCTGCACGCGTGCGAACGCAGTCATGCTTTTTATCATTCGGGACTCCATATTTACCGAATCGGAACGTGGGCCATTGTAGCACGCACATTCATGCTGCCGTGTTGCTATAATGCGCCGCTGTTATTGCCCTGGAGAAAAGAATGAGACCGAGCAGCCGCGCAGCCGATGAAATGCGCAAAATAAACATCACCCGTAATTTCACCAAGCACGCTGAAGGCTCGGTACTGGTCGAATTCGGTGACACCAAGGTCATCTGTACAGCTTCCGTAGAAGACCGCGTACCCGGTTTTCTACGCGGCAAAGGCCAGGGCTGGGTTACAGCCGAATATGGCATGCTACCTCGCTCTACTGGCAGCCGCATGGGTCGTGAAGCGGCACGTGGCAAACAGGGCGGCCGCACCATGGAAATTCAACGCCTGATTGGCCGTTCATTACGCGCCGGCATTGACATGGAAGCCCTGGGTGAAAACACCATTAGCCTGGACTGTGATGTGCTGCAGGCAGACGGCGGTACACGCACTGCCAGCATATCCGGCGCCTGGGTTGCATTGCATGATGCCATCCAGTACATGCTTAAAGAAAAAATGATAGCAAAAGACCCCCTGCATCATCAGATTGCATCTGTCTCTGTCGGTATCTATGAAGGCACACCTGTTCTGGATCTTGACTATGCTGAAGACTCAAATGCAGAAACCGATATGAATGTGGTCATGAACAGCAATGATTCGTTTATTGAAGTTCAGGGTACTGCTGAAGGCCATGCCTTCAATGCCAATGAACTCAACGCGATGCTGGCACTGGCCAAGCATGGCATTAGTGATATTTTACAAGCACAACAAGACGCGATTAAATCATGACAGCCATCGATAGAATTGTTCTTGCCAGCGGCAATGCCGGCAAGGTTCGGGAAATCAACAAACTGTTTGCAGGCTGCGGCATAGAAGTCGTGCCGCAATCAGATTTCAATGTGCCGGAGATAGCTGAAACCGGAACCACCTTTGTTGAAAATGCCATTATCAAGGCGCGGCAAGCCGCTGAAATCACCGGCTTGCCCGCAATTGCTGATGACTCCGGTATCGAAGTTGATGCACTGCACGCACGTCCTGGTGTCTGGTCTGCACGTTATGCCGGTGAAAATGCCAACGACCAGGACAATAACAATAAAATGATTGAAGAGCTGGAAGGCGTGCCAGAGGCAGAACGCACTGCACGCTATCAATGCCTGATCGTATTCATGCGAGACCATACCGATCCAGTGCCGATCATAACCCAGGGCAGCTGGGAAGGACGCATACTGCAAGCACCACGCGGCGAAGGCGGGTTTGGTTATGACCCGATTTTTTATGTGCCGACACATGATTGCTCTGGCGGTGAACTGCCACTGGAAGTGAAGAACACCATCAGTCATCGTGCCATTGCCCTGAATGCGATGCTGGAAGAGTTCAGGAAACATAAATATATTTAATGTTAACCGCAGAGGCGCGGAGGCGCAGAGAAAACATCAGTAGTGTTATTCTGATCCTGAAAATCGAGCATGTGTCCGTAGGAGCGGCTTTAGCCGCGATCAATTTGCGATATCGCCAGTAATTCGCGGCTAAAGCCGCTCCTACATAAACTACCTATAACTCTGCGCCTCCGCATCTCTACGGTTCTAATAAATATTTCAATATGCCCGTTCTGCTTTGTAGCGACATCAACCTTGATCATCTGCAAAACCTGCTTGGCCGTTACGGCATGGAGGTCAATAATGTGGCACCACATGAACACATACCCGGCAGTTTCTGGCAGCCGCCTGAAGCCGGACTTGTTGGTAATGCACTCTATGTGCGTGACGACACGCCGGTGCATTCCGCACTGCATGAAGCCTGTCATTACATCTGCATGGATCAACAACGCAGACAAAACCTCGATACCGATGCCGGCGGCGGCTATGAAGAAGAGGACGGTGTCTGTTATTTACAAATTCTGCTATCAGAACATATTGCTGAAATGGGCAAACAGCGCATGTTCAGCGATATGGATGAATGGGGTTATTCATTCAGACTGGGTTCAAGCCAGGCGTGGTTTGAACAGGATGCAGAAGATGCTGTTGAATGGTTAAAACAGTACGGGCTCATTGACAACGTTAGTCAGCCTGCGTGGAAAGTGAGGCAGTAATTAGCCGCAAATAACGCGAAGAGCGCAAATAGTAAGAATGGGGTGTGATATTAATTAAACATTTCGCGTGTTTTGCGTTCTTCACGGACAAAAAAAGCCCTCCACTGGAGGGCTTGTGTTCATAAAGCTGTATTATTTATTATGGTGCCTGCAGCACGCTTGGATCAGAGACATCTAACAGCGTACCATCACTAACCAGGAAATTTGCTGCCTGCCATTGAATTTCTGCTGTTACGTCAAAGTTAGGTGACGGATCCAGTAATGATGAATGCTCACCGGAGATATACTTTGTTACCACATGCAGATCAGGTCCTGTCGTAGTTGCATTTTTCTGGGTCAGCCCCATCAGGGCCAGCTGAGGCTCGGTTCCCGCCAGAGGAGCAGGCACAGTTCCACTGGTATCGTTGCCATCCGGCACCCTGTTCGGTACCACCAGGTCGGACAGATTGCTTGCAGTACCGTCACCGACGATTTCGAAGAACAGGATACCCCTACCCATAGCAGCGGTGATCGAGTGATTAACTGGATCACCCGAATCAACCACTGTCTGGGCGGCACCCAAAAATGATTCGTAATCCGCAGTGCCTTTTTCTACACCTTCAGCTGCAAGCCCGGCACTGATTGTCGGCCCAAAACTTGCAGAACCATCGAGTATCTTGGGCAGGCTGGTTCCACCGAACGCCAGGGCCGCATCCCTGACCGTTGGCTCATGTGCCAGGAATGTTGTTCCTACCATGGCCCCAAGTGAGTGCCCGAGAAAATAGATTTTTGTGGTGTCAAAGTCGGCGCCTGTACCATAGTCCATTGTGGTAAGTGCATAGGCTAGAGAAAACAGGTCGGAAACAGACTGGCGAACATTGTCACGCGTGTTCTGTAAATTGCTCAGGTTTATATAATGTATACCTGATGTATCCGTGACACCGTCGGAAGTCTTGTCCGTGATGTTTCCATTCGAGTCC
>DAOWLL010000531.1 GCA_030641945.1 Gammaproteobacteria bacterium
AGATTCATGCCGGCGGCCGGGGCAAAGGCGGAGGGGTAAAGCTTGCGGGATCAATGGATGAAGTTACCGGCATTGCTGGTGAGATCATCGGAATGAATTTGGTTACACACCAAACCGGGCCTGATGGGAAGAGGGTCAAGAAAGTGCTGGTTGAGCAGGGACTCAACATTGCAAAGGAACTTTATTTGAGCATTATTCCGGACAGGGCAACCGCTAAGATTGTTATTATGGCCAGCGAGGCCGGCGGAATGGATATTGAAGAGGTTGCCGCCGAAACTCCCGAAAAGATCATCAAGGTTTTCATTAATCCTCTTGTGGGTATGCAGCCTTTTCACTGCCGTGAGGTTGCTTTTGGATTAAATCTGTCATCTTCCGTGATGAGGCCGTTTGTTTCAATGCTTGCAAGCCTTTACAGACTGTTTATGGATTACGACTGTTCGTTGGTGGAGATTAATCCTCTGGTGATCACAGCAGAGGATGCGGTGATCGCCCTGGATGCCAAGGTGGATTTCGACGACAACGCCCTGTATCGACACAAGGACATCATTGAATATCGCGATATTGACGAAGAGGACCCTCTGGAGGTGGAAGCCTCCAAGTTTCATCTCAATTACATCAAACTGGACGGCAACGTGGGGAATATGGTCAACGGAGCCGGCCTGGCAATGGCGACCATGGATATCATTAAACTGGCCGGGGCCGAACCGGCCAACTTTCTGGATGTGGGGGGCGGCGCCAGTGCGGAGATGGTTGAGAACGGTTTCAGGATCATGCTCGGTGATAAGAATGTAAAAGGGATTCTGATTAACATTTTCGGTGGGATATTACGCTGTGACGTGCTGGCAGAGGGGGTTGTTCATGCGGCAGAAAAAACAGGGATTAATGTTCCTGTAGTGATCCGGATGGAGGGGACCAATGTGGAACAGGGTCGAAAAATTCTGGCTGAATCAGGTCTTAACCTTACGACCGCTGCGGATATGAAAGATGCGGCGCAGAAGGTGGCACAGTTGGTCGCCGGCTGACGGCAGAAGTCAGAAGTCGGGGGACAGAAGGCTGAAGACAAAAAAGCGAGGAATGAAAAGTGAGTATATTTGTTGACAATAATACGCGTTTGTTGGTTCAGGGCATTACCGGCAAAGAAGGGCAGTTTCACACCCAACAGTGTGTGACCTACGGCACAAATGTGGTTGCGGGTGTGACCCCGGGCAAAGGCGGTCAGAAGATGGACGATATACCGGTATTTAACACGGTTAAACAGGCTGTGGCGCAGACCGGCGCCAACTGCAGCATGATTTTTGTACCGCCTGCATTTGCGGCTGATGCCATCATGGAGGCCACAGACGCCGGTGTCGATATTATCGTTGCCATAACCGAAGGGATTCCGGTTATGGATATGATAAAAGTCAAACATTACATGGCGGGTGCATCGTCGCGCCTCATCGGTCCCAATTGCCCGGGTATCATAACGCCCGGCCAGTGCAAAATCGGTATTATGCCCGGTCCGATCCATAAGCCCGGCGGACCGGTGGGTGTTGTATCCCGTTCCGGAACGTTGACGTACGAGGTGGTTCATCAGTTAACCCTGCAAGGAATCGGGCAGACCACCTGCATTGGTATCGGCGGCGATCCTGTAAACGGCACCAATTTTATTGACTGCCTGGATGACTTTGAAAAGGACCCGGAGACCACGGGTATCGTTATGGTTGGCGAATTCGGGGGAACTGCTGAAGAGGAGGCATCCGTATTTATAACAAAGCATGTGACAAAACCGGTGGTCGGATTTATTGCAGGCCTGACCGCGCCTCCGGGCAGGCGCATGGGCCATGCCGGTGCAATTATAAGTGGCAGCAGCGGTACGGCTCAGGGGAAGATTGAAGCCATGAAAGCATGTGGAATTCATATCTGTGAGAATCTTGGTTTATTTGGAGAATTGTGTTCGGAGGTTTTTTGATAAATTTTTATTTCTAAGGTCTATCCCTTTCCTTC
>DAOWLL010000208.1 GCA_030641945.1 Gammaproteobacteria bacterium
ACAGGGCGCTGGTTCTGGGGGTAAAGGATTTTGTAAGCAAGAACGGTTTCAAGGGCGTAATTGTCGGACTTTCGGGTGGTGTTGATTCAGCCTTGACGCTGGCGATTGCAGTTGATGCTCTCGGTGCAGATAATGTACAGGCGGTGATGATGCCGTCGCGTTATACCGCAGGCATGAGTCGTGAGGATGCTGAAGCCGAGGCGCGTGCTCTGGGTATTCGCTACGACGTGATTTCAATAGAAGATGCTTTTGAGGCATTTCTGGATGCTCTCAAAAACGTATTCAGAGGTACCGAGCCGGATACAACAGAAGAGAATATTCAGGCACGCTGCCGTGGATTGATTTTAATGGCAATTTCGAACAAGACTGGCCGCATGCTGCTGACGACTGGCAATAAAAGCGAGATGGCTGTTGGCTATGCCACGTTATATGGTGATATGTGCGGTGGTTTTGCGCCGATAAAGGATGTCTACAAAACCCTGGTCTATCGTTTGTGTCATTACCGCAATTCACTGGGGCGGGTTATACCCGAACGCGTATTAACCAGGGCACCCAGTGCAGAACTCAGAGAAGACCAGCTAGATCAGGATTCCTTGCCTGCATACGAGGTGCTCGACCGGATCCTGGAATTATCGGTTGAGCAGGACCTGCCAATCGATGAAGTCATAAAGGCCGGTTTTGATCGGGAGACGGTTGAGCATGTGCTTGGCATGGTGCAGCGCAATGAATATAAACGCAGACAATCAGCGCCGGGTGTACGCATAACGAGACGTGCTTTCGGCCGCGATCGGCGCTATCCGATTGTATCGGGTTACCGACGTAAGTAAATTACCAGAATTCATACCAGCTTGATTTTGGCGGTTTTTCCAGTTCTGTATCAAAGCTGTGAAGGTTGCTGGCCACTTCCTTGTTGAGGTCCAGTATACGCTGGGTGTCGGCGGCAAGATCTTTCAGACCGAGCTCATTGTAGGCGATGATCGTTATTTCCAGGGCGCGTTTGCGCCAGATGGAGTGTTCATAGCGCTCGATCACGATTCTGGCGCGATTGGCTGCACCCATCCATGCTTTTCTTGACAGGTAATATTCGGCAACGCTGATTTCATGCTGGGCGAGTTCATTACGTAGATAAATCATCCGTTGATAAGCATCGCCTGCGTACTTGCTGTCAGGATAGCGCCGCACCAGGGTGGAGAAATCGTTGAAAGAATTGTGCAGTGTTTCGGTTTCGTGCTCGGCCTGGTCACGCGGAAACCAGCCATCCAGAATGCCGGTGCCGCGTTTGAAATTAACCAGCCCTTTCAGGTAATAGACGTAATCGATATTGGGATCTCGTGGGTTCAGCCGCATGAAGCGGTCGGCGGCACTGACGGCGGCATCCGGCTCATCAAATTTGTAATATGAGTAAGCGATATCGAGCTGTGCCTGCTTGGCATATGGGTCGAACGGGAAGCGGGCTTCGAGGGTCTCCAGGTTCTTGATTGCCGATTCGAATTCACCTGAATACAGGGCCTCACTAGCTTCCTTATAAAAATCTTTTGCGGTCCAGTCCTTGGTGGGGTCACTTTTGAACATGCTGCAGCCCGGCAGCAACAGGAATGAAGTTGCCAGAAGAAAAGTAGAGAGTAAAAGTCGCATTAACAAAAAGGATTCGTTGGTGAAACAGTGTTCCGTTAGAATGGCGCATTATACCCGAGTTCAAATATTCTCTCTCAATGTCTGAATCTGTCATCGATAAGCCTGTTATCAAGCATGTTCCCGAGCAGTTCGCAGGTCAGCGGCTGGATGCTGCACTCGCCAGGATGTTTCCGGATTATTCGCGCAGTCGCCTGCAGCAATGGATTCGTGATGGCCAGGTGCTGCTTGATGGCAAGGTGGTCAAACCCCGGACAAAACTGGCGGGTGATGAAATGCTGGAGCTGAATATTCAGCTGGAGAGCCAGCCCGATGAGCTGCAGCCGCAGGATATTCCGCTGGATATCGTGTTTGAAGACGAAGACATTATTGTGCTCAACAAGCCGGCGGGGCTCGTTGTCCATCCAGCAGCCGGGCATGCCGATGGTACCCTGGTGAACGCCCTGTTATATTTCGATGCCGAGCTCGCTCGAGTACCCAGGGCCGGCATCGTGCACAGACTGGATAAGGACACCACCGGACTGATGGTGGTCGCACGCAACCTCAGGGCGCACAAGCATCTGGTGGAGGAGCTTCAGCAGCGCACCGTGCAGAGGGAATACCAGGCGGTCGTACAGGGCGTTATCACTGCGGGTGGTGCGGTTGATGCGCCTGTTGGCAGGCACTCGCGTGACCGCATTCGTATGTGTGTACGTGTTGACGGTAAGCCGGCGACGACGCATTATCGAGTAATAACCCGATTCCGCGAACACACTCACGTACAGTTAAAACTGGAATCTGGAAGAACGCACCAGATTCGCGTTCATATGCAGCACATCCGTCATCCGATCATTGGTGACCCGGTGTATGGCGGCCGGCAGCGTATACCGCCGCAAGCTGATAATGAACTCATCGAGCAATTGCGTGCATTCAGGCGCCAGGCCCTGCATGCATTCAGGCTGAGTCTGGCTCATCCGCAAAGCGGTAAGCCGTTGTCATGGCGGTCACCGCTGCCCGACGATATGCTGCAGTTACTTGCAACTCTGCAAAAGGATAAGGAACAGCATGGGAGCTGAGCGGCAATCGCCAGGATTTATCAGGCCGGACTGGCCGGCGCCGGCTAATGTGCATGCACTGGTCACACTGAGAACCGGTGGCTACAGCAGCGGACCTTATGCCAGTTTCAATCTGGCCGCCCATACCGAGGATGACCCTGCAACGGTGCTGAGAAACAGAGCACTTCTGGGTGAACATTTCAGTCTGCCGGCTGAGCCTGTCTGGCTGCAGCAGGTGCACAGCAACCGAATCGTAAACACTGACCCGGATGCTGCCGGGTTTGAGGCGGATGGCTCCTGGACCGGCAATACTGGAAATGTGTGTGCGGTAATGACGGCGGATTGTCTGCCGGTGCTGATCTGTAATCAGCATGGCAACAAGGTAGCTGCAGCGCATGCCGGCTGGCGTGGTCTTCATGCCGGTGTTGTCACAAATGCAGTCAGCATGCTGGATTCTGACCCGGCAGAGCTGATGGTGTGGTTGGGACCGGCAATCGGTCCACAGGCATTTGAAGTCGGTGCGGAGGTGATCCGGGCATTCACTGATAATAACAGTGAAAATAATTCCGCCTTCAGGCAGACAGATGACCAGCACTGGTTGTGTGATCTGTACGCGCTGGTGCGAATCGAGCTTTCCAATCTGGGGATTACATCAGTTTACGGCGGCACTGAATGTACTTTTACAGATGAACAGCGCTTTTATTCCTATCGTCGGGATGGCAATACCGGTCGTATGGCCAGCCTGATATGGCTGGGATAAAAAACACCGGTAAATTACGTTTTTCCGCTATTTTCTTGTTATTTAACTAATTTCTGCTATAGCAACTTTACAAGGTCATCAAATTGGCCGGGTTAGTAATGTTCGCAGACGCACCCGATTGTGGGATGTTGACTGCTTATAAGGATGTTGCGTGTGGCATTAAGTAGTTTTCGAGGAATTAGAATGAAAAATTCTATCTTGTTCAGTTTATTGATGTGTTCTCCACTGATTTCCATGCAATCCATGGCGGCTAATCTGGAAGTAAAAATCTCTGAAGATAAACCGTACACGGTGGTGAACCATGGCAAAGAACTGGTAAAGGTTCAGCGAATCCAGGATACAAGCAATACCTTAACGGGTTCCTTTACAAAAACATCACGACCATGTCCGCCGTTTTGTGTTAATCCACTGAACATAGAAGGTGGTGTAGCTACAGTTGCTGAGCTTGAAGTCATCAAGTTTATGGAAACGGCCATGCACCGTGGGGATGGCGTATTGATTGATGTACGTACACCCAGCTGGCATCAGAAGGGGACTATACCGGGTTCAGTTAATATCCCATTTACTGTTTTTGAAAAGCCTGTAGATGACCTCGACCTGGTGGAAGTACTGGAACGCCTGGGCGCGAAACAGCGTGAAAATGTGAATGTTGTTACGCGTTCGCTTGAAAAGGTTGGCTTGTTAGGCGGTAATGATAAAACAGACACATGGGATTTCTCAGAAGCCAGGCAATTGCTGTTATGGTGCAATGGTCCCTGGTGTGGCCAGTCACCACGTGCGATACGCGCTCTGATCAGCCTTGGCTATCCTGCAGACAAGCTGTATTACTATAGAGGCGGTATGCAAATGTGGCAGTCACTTGGGCTATCAATTGTGCTGCCATCTGATATGTCTACTTATGCCAGTAAAAAGTTTTATAGTCATACCAAATATAAAAAGGCCGCTTTCTCAGCGGTCATTTTCTTGATAGTTGCATAAGTTGTAGTAGATTAAACCCAATCTGACGGTTTTAAATATTAATTTCTATATAATCTGACAGTCAAAAATTAAAAAGTGTTTCACCACAGATTCACAGATGTCACAGATGTCACAGAGAAAATCTTTTTTTATTAAAACATAACAAACCTTGATTCACCACAGAGGC
>DAOWLL010000180.1 GCA_030641945.1 Gammaproteobacteria bacterium
AACAAATATCATGTTCAACTTTGATTGACGCTAACTGCCTGTTCGGATACGCTTCCAAGATAAGTTACAAAGTGCTGTAAAAGAAATGTTGAAAATTGTATCGTTAGTATCCCTGGTTCAATAACTGAGGAATATGTTCAGTGGACGAAACAGGCGATAATCCATATCTCTCACTTGGCGCTGATTCTGTCAGCAGCGAAAAGCCCTGTGGAGAGAACATCCGTTACGAGTCTGTTTTCGAAGAGCTGGAAGCGGAGCTCGCTAAACAGGAATCACTATCATCAGAAACAGTTGACTGGAATCGCGTCGTTACACTGTCTACTGATATCCTGAAAAATTCTTCAAAAGATCTACTCGTCGGTGCCTACCTCACCAATGGTCTGCTGATAACACAGGGATATGAAGGCCTGGCAAGCGGGCTTAAAGTGTTGTCCGACATGGTGGAACATCATTGGGACTGTTTGTTCCCGCCAGCCAAACGCATGCATGCTCGTGCAGCAGCAGTATCATGGATGGCAGAAAAAGCAGCCGCGGTCGTTGCCAGTAAAGTGCCATCAGCGATTGAATCACAGGCTGTTATTGATGCAGCTAACTCGCTTGGTCAGCTTGATAAGACACTCGCCGAGAAAATGGGCGAGCAGGCGCCGATGTTCATCGAACTCAGTCGCCCGTTAAAAAACCATATGCAGAGTGCTGAAGCCGAACTGGCCAAAGCAGACACAGCATCAGCGCCTGTGTCTGCTGCAGCAGCTGAGAAACCCACCTCGGCCGGGCGCAAGCCACAACGTGCTACAGCATCTTCAGCTGCACCGACTATTGATTCAATTGAATCTGATGCTGATGCAAAAAAAGTACTACGGTCAATGCAGGATATCAGCCGCAAGGTCGCCAGCTACTGGCTTGGCGCCAGGCTTTCAGACCCGAGGCCTTATCGAATTTCACGTATGGCTGCATGGATGGCCGTCGAAGCACTTCCGCCTGCCGTTGATGGTGTGACCCAGGTCAATCCCCCTGCAGCTGATCGCATCAAACATTTCAATACGCTGATTGAAAAGTCCGAATATGCCACGGTATTACCGGAGCTGGAGCAGACACTAACGCGTTCGCCTTTCTGGCTGGACGGCCAGAACAGAGTGGTCACCGTGCTGCGGGCCATGGGTGCTGAATACGAGAATGCAGCTAAATCCGTAATTCGGGAAACGCGTAGTTTTCTCGAGCGTGTCCCCGGTTTGCAGGACCTGTCTTTTTCAGACCAGACGCCTTTTGCCAACGACCAGACCAAAATGTGGTTAAGCTCGGAAGTGATGACTGGTGGTGATAGCTCTGGCAGTAGCAGTGCTGGAACCATTATGGGTGGAAATACATGGGACACCGCGCTCGCCGACGCACGCAAGAAAGCGGCCGGCGGTGACGAGCAAGCGGCCATGGCGATATTCAATGAGGGCATCGCTTCTGCCGGCAATGCACGCGACAAGTTTTACTGGCGCAGTGCGCTTGCTGATTTAATGTTGCAGACAGGCAACATGGAAGCAGCTATCGGTATTTTGGGACAGCTTGCAGTTAAAGCTGAAGAATACAACCTGAATGACTGGGAGCCTGACCTGGTCGGGCGTATCTACAATCTTTTATATCAATCCTATCGCAAGCAGCAAAGCAGGAACAAGGACGACAAAGCCATCATGGAGAATGTACGGCTTGCTTATGAAAAACTTTGCTGGTTCGATCCCGTAACAGCTTTAACAGCTAAAGGAGACTAACTATGGCCGAAGGTTCCGTAGCACCGAAAGAGCGTGTCAATATTGTTTACAAATCCAGTACTGGGGACCAGACAGAAGATGTCGAACTGCCACTGAAATTGTTCATGATTGGCGATTACACTGGCAAGCACAGTGATGAAGTGGTTGAGGACCGCAAGGTGTCCGACGTTAATAAAGACAATTTTGACGATGTCATCAAGAGCTTCAAACTGAGCCTTGACATGAACGTAACAGATACATTGTCCGGAGAGGGCGGGGAAGTACCGGTGCGGCTGGAAATCAACTCGATGAAGGACTTCACTCCGGATCGCGTGGCTGAACAGGTGCCCGAGTTGAACAACATGCTGGAAATGCGCAAGGCGTTACTGGCGCTCAAGGGGCCGCTGGGTAACGTACCGTCTTTCCGCAAGACCATCCAGAGAATTCTGAGCGACGACGAAGCTCGTTCCGTAATTATGTCAGAGCTGGGCATAGACTGACCGCTACACATGAACAACAACAGATTCCAGAGGGTATAAGCTAATGGCTGATAAAGAAAAAGAAACGTCCGCGGTGGAGACGACCGAGGCGGCAGCTGAAGTTTCCGAAACTTCATTGATTGACCAGATCATGCAGGAAACGCGTCTCAAGCCAACTGATGAAGGCTACGATACTGCGCGCAAGGGTGTTGCTGCATTCATCAGCGACATGCTGGGTTCGGCACGCAAGGGTGAAAAGGTCGAACAGAAAGTCGTTGATGAGATGATTGCCGAAATCGACAGTAAAATCAGCGGCCAGACTGATGCGATCATGCACAACGATGTATTCCAGAAGCTGGAATCTGCATGGCGTGGCCTGAAAATGGTGGTCGATCGAACCGATTTTCGCGAGAACGTCAAACTGGAAATGATGAGTGTTTCCAAGGAAGAGTTGCTGGAAGACTTCGAGGATGCACCCGAAATCACCAAGTCCGGTCTTTACCTGAAAGCCTATACAGCTGAGTATGGCCAGTTCGGTGGTCAGCCCTATGGTGCGATCATTTCCAACTATGAATTCGGGCCGGGCGCACAGGATGTAAAACTGCTGCAGAATGTCGCCAGTGTCAGCGCGATGTCGCACGCACCCTTCATCGGGAATGCCGGCGCAGAATTTTTCGGTCTCGATAGCTTTGATGGCCTGCCCAATCTCAAGGACCTGGAGTCGATCTTTGAAGGCCCGCAGTATGCCAAGTGGCAGGGTTTCCGTGAGTCTGACGATGCGCGCAATGTCGGTCTAGCGATGCCGCGTTTCCTGCTGCGCCAGCCCTACGGGGAAGATAATCCTGTCAAAGCATTTAACTTTGAGGAAAACGTCGAAGGCTCTCGAGAAGACTTCCTCTGGGGGCAGTCATCCTATGCATTTGCAACCAACCTGACGCGCAGTTTTGCAAAATACCGCTGGACGCCAAATATCATTGGTACGCAAAGCGGCGGCATGGTGGAAGACCTTCCCGTGCACAAGTATACCGAGCAGGGTGAAACCAAGACCATGTCTCCAATCGAAGTGATGTTATCAGACCGACGAGAGTATGAGCTCAGTGAACAGGGCTTCATGGGTTTGATTGTTCGCAAGGGCGCCGACAATGCCACCTTCTTCTCGGCCAACTCGCCACAGAAGGCGAAGTTCTTCGGCAACGACCCGGAAGCGAAACAGGCGGAAACCAACTTCAAGCTTGGCACAGAGCTGCCATACCTGTTTGTTGTCAACCGCTTAGCGCATTATCTTAAAGTGTTACAGCGTGAAAACATCGGTAGCTGGAAAACGCGCAGCGAACTCGACACCGAGCTGAACAAGTGGATTCGCCAGTACGTGGCAGACCAGGACAACCCGCCGCCTGCTGTTCGCAGCAAACGGCCTTTACGCGAAGCGCAGATCATTGTTACAGAAGAGGAGGGTAGTCCAGGCTGGTTCCGGGTTGAAATTAATGTGCGTCCTCACTTCAAGTACATGGGTTCCAGCTTCACCTTGTCACTGGCAGGTAAGCTGGACAAGAGTTAGCACTACCGCAACTTAACGGCTGTTATAAGGAAAGTTGAATGCGAGCCAATATTAAAGGGCTGATTGCAAGGCTTGATCCCTACTGCACACGCGCACTCGAAGCGTCGTCCGGTCTGTGTGTCAATCGATTGCACTATGAAGTGGCGGTTGAGCACATGCTGCTGCAGGTTCTCGATGATCCGCAGGCGGACATGCAGCTCGTGCTGAAGCATTTCGAGATTGATCCGGCGCACTGGGTCAAGCAACTCCAGCAGGAGATAGAGGGATTCAGGGATGGTAATCCGGGCAGACCCGTATTTGCATCGACACTGCTTAACTGGTTCGAAGACGCCTGGATGATGTCATCTATCGAATTTGGGCAGCAGCAAATCCGCTCAGCGGCATTGCTGGCATCACTTGCTGATAACCCCATGCGTTACGGCGCCGATTACCTCGAAGACATCAACAAGGTGTCGATAGAGGAAATTAGCAGGCAGTTCGACAGCATCGTCGAGGTTTCATCGGAGCAGAGCCGTTCGGCTGCTGCACCTGCGGCAGCTGGCGGGGCTGGGGCGGCAGCACCCTCAGGCGATTCAGCCATTGCACGCTTTACCACCAACTTCACCCAGCGTGCCCGCGAGGGCAAAATCGACCCGGTGTTCGGTCGCGACCGCGAAAGCCGGCAGATGATCGATATCTTCGGCCGCCGCCGTAAAAACAATCCGATTGCGGTCGGTGATGCCGGTGTGGGTAAAACCGCTGTGATTGAAGGCCTGGCGTTGAAAGTCGCTCAGGATGATGTGCCGGATATTATCAAGGGCGCCGATATTGTCGGTCTCGATCTGGGCCTGCTGCAGGCCGGCGCCAGTGTCAAGGGTGAGTTCGAAAATCGTCTGACGGCGGTGATTAACGAGATCAAGTCATCGGAAACACCGATCATCCTCTTTATCGATGAAGCGCATACACTGATCGGTGCCGGTGGGGCTGCCGGTACGGGTGATGCGGCGAACCTGTTAAAACCTGCACTTGCACGCGGCGAGATGCGTACAGTCGCGGCAACCACCTGGTCAGAATACAAAAAATATTTTGAAAAAGACCCGGCGCTGGCGCGTCGTTTCCAGTTGGTGAAGCTGGATGAGCCGTCAATAGAGACAGCTGCTGTGATTCTGCGTGGCTTGCGTGATGTCTATGAAAAAGCGCACAACGTTTATGTGCGCGATGAAGCCATGGATATGGC
>DAOWLL010000436.1 GCA_030641945.1 Gammaproteobacteria bacterium
CTTAAATACAACGAGGAACAATCAGAAGATCAGTATATTTTCTTGTAAGAAAGGGCGACTTCTGGCCGAACACGGTAGTACAGTAATCAGCGCCAGGGCGACGACAGGTGCCTGCGAAACGACTGCTTTACCCCCGAACTCGGAAGTTCCGGGGAAAGCAGCGTTAATTCAGCCTATACTCAAATCCCGTGATTACCATGCCCCCGTCTATACCTGACCTGGCTACCCTGCCCGTCCTGCCAATCAGTGAGGTACTGCCGAAACTGCAACAATCATTGGCTCAACATCATGAACTAGTGCTCGAGGCTCCACCCGGCGCGGGTAAAACCACCCTGGTACCACTGGCACTTTTATCTGAATCATGGCTGACCGGCCAACGCATTATTATGCTGGAACCTCGGCGCATGGCAGCCCGCGCTGCCGCCCAACGAATGGCATCACTTTTAAATGAAGAAGTAGGCCAGACTGTCGGCTATCGTATTCGGCAAGAAAGCCGCATTAGCGCGCACACCCGTATCGAGGTCATCACCGAAGGTATCCTCACACGCATGCTAGTAGATGATCCCTCACTGGAAGGGGTCGCGCTGTTAATTTTTGATGAGTTCCACGAGCGCAGTATGGACGCCGATTTTGGCCTCGCCCTTGCCCTGCAAAGCCGGGAGTTATTTCGTGACGCCAGTAAGCCTTTGCGACTGCTGGTGATGTCGGCCACCTTGGATGGCGATGCCGTCGCCAGCTTATTAGGCGATGCCCCGCTTATCCGCAGTGCCGGTAAAATGTACCCCGTCACCGTGCACTATGGCCAGGCCAAACGCCTGGATGACAACATTGTCGAGTGTGTGCTCAACGCACTACCGGGAATTATCCGTAAGCACAGCGGTAGCCTGCTGGTGTTCCTGCCCGGCCAGGGTGAAATCAATAAAGTCATGCAACATCTTGGCGGTCGACTATCTCCAGAGGAAATACAGGAGATCGATATTCAACCTCTCTATGGCGCCCTGCCGCTGCGGGAGCAACAACGCGCCATTGAATCAAAGACGGCTAAACGAAAAGTTGTACTGGCCACCGACATCGCCGAAACCAGCCTCACCATTGAGGGCATTAATGTTGTGGTTGATGCCGGCCTCTGCCGTGTACCGCGCTTTGATCCTTCCACTGGCATGACCCGCCTGCAGACTCGGCGCATCAGTAAGGACTCAAGTGTCCAGCGTATGGGTCGCGCCGGGCGGTTGGCCGCTGGTCATTGCTACCGACTGTGGAGCGAGCAGCAACAGGATCAATTAGCGCAGCATTCAATGCCGCAAATACTGCAGGCGGATCTCGCCCCGCTGGTATTGCAATTAATTGCCTGGGGCGTTGATGACATTAAGGAATTGCGCTGGCTGGATCCACCACCATCTGGCCCCATGAGCCAGGCGCTGGACTTGTTGCTGCGACTGGGTGCTGTCAAAAGTAAACACCTAAACCTGTCGTCGCCAAACCTGGGCAGCTGCTCACTCAGCCCCCATGGAGAA
Organism: Gammaproteobacteria bacterium; assembly: GCA_030641945.1. Lineage (GTDB taxonomy): Bacteria > Pseudomonadota > Gammaproteobacteria > SZUA-229 > SZUA-229 > JABDQW01. Next base: position 1,515 of record DAOWLL010000436.1, read on the forward strand.
TTAATGGCCAAGATGCCTGCCCACCCGCGCCTGGCACATATGTTAATTACCGGCGCCGCCCGGCAACAAAGTAAACACGCTGCCGCGATTGCCGCTTTACTTGCAGAGCGAAGCCCATTGGCACGCGACCATGGCGCCGATCTGTCCGGTCAGATTGCCGTGCTCCTGGGAGAACAAGCCTGTCACAGCCAATACAAAGGCTGGCTTAAACGCACGCAGCAGCAGGCAAGAACCTATGAACGATTAGTGCAAACCAGACAGACTGAACAGGGCAGAACAGACAATCCGCTAAACCCGAATAACGCAATCGGCTTCCTGTTAGCCTGCGCCTACCCCGACCGCATTGCCCACCGTAAACCTGACCGCCAGAACCACTACCTGCTAAGCAACGGACGTACCGCCACACTCGCTCAAGGCGATGCCCTGGGTAATAGTGAGTGGCTGGCAGTGGCCGAACTTGGCGGTACTCTAAACAGGGATAGCAAAGGGAGTAACGACCGGATTTTTTCGGCCTGTGGACTTGATCCTGCACTGTTTGAAAATCAACTCAGTGAATTAATCGAAGAAAAAGACACCCTGCACTGGGACGAACAAACCGATCGCTTTAATGCTGAACATATTCGAACTATCGGAAAACTGGTTATCCATCGACAGCGGATTGAAAAGATACCGGTCGAGGCCAGGCGTGATGCGCTGATTGAACTGCTTAAAAAACGTGGCTTGAACTTACTGCCCTGGAATCGCTCAACCCGCCAATGGCAGTCACGGGTGATGTTATTGAACAAGCTCGGGCTGGGGCTGTGGCCCGATGTCTCGGACCAGTACTTGCTAGGGACTATTGAAACCTGGCTGGCTCCCTTCCTGGATTCCATCAACAAGCTCAGTGACTTCCAGCGACTCGACCTGCAAAGCATACTGTCAGGCTTACTACCCTGGCCTTTGCCAAAGCAGCTAGAGGAACTTGCACCCGTCACAATGAAAGTACCTTCGGGCTCCAACATCAAAATCGACTACACAC
>DAOWLL010000129.1 GCA_030641945.1 Gammaproteobacteria bacterium
AATTTATCAAGAACAATGCGGCAGCAGCAGCAGCAACGGCTGCGGGGGTGACGCTGCCCGCAATCAATTTGGCCTTTGCAGCGCCGGATAACGAGATCCGCTGGGACAAGGCGGCCTGCCGTTTCTGCGGTACCGGCTGCAGTGTACTGGTAGGCACGAAAGATGGCCGCGTAGTCGCCACCCAGGGTGACCCCGATGCACCGGTAAACCGTGGGCTCAACTGTATCAAGGGCTATTTCCTGTCCAAGATCATGTACGGTGAAGACCGTCTGACCCGGCCGCTATTGCGCATGAGCAACGGCAAGTACGACAAGGAAGGCGACTTTACACCCGTGAGTTGGGAAAAAGCATTTGACGTCATGGAAGAAAAATTCAAGGCTGCACTCAAGCACGACCTTGAAGCCAATAAAGGCAAAAAACCGGAAGAAATTGTTTCGACAGTGGGCATGTTTGGCTCCGGTCAGTGGACCGTGTGGGAAGGTTACGCCGCTTCAAAACTCTATAAAGCAGGCTTTCGTTCCAACAACATCGACCCGAATGCACGTCACTGCATGGCCTCTGCCGTAGGCGCATTTATCCGTGGTTTTGGCTCAGATGAACCCATGGGTTGTTACGATGACCTGGAACATGCTGATGCCTTTGTTCTGTGGGGCTCCAACATGGCGGAAATGCACCCCATCCTGTGGTCGCGCCTCACCGATACCCGCCTGACCAAAAAAGGCAGCGAAGTACACGTGCTGTCGACCTTCGAACATCGCTGTTTCGACCTCGGCGACAACAACATGGTGTTCACACCACAAACAGACCTTGCCATTCTGAACTACATAGCGAACTACATCATTCAAAACAAGGCCTACAGCAAAGACTTCCTCGACAAGCACGTTAACTTCACCAAAACACCTACCGATATCGGATACGGCCTGCGCCCGGAGCATCCACTGCAGCAGAAAGCCAAGAACGCCAACAAGGGTAAATTATCCAAGATCAGCTTCGAGGAATATGCCAGGTCTGTTGAACCTTACACGCTTGAATACACCGCAGAACTGTCTGGTGTACCCAAAGAAAAACTGGAACGCCTGGCCAAACTCTATGCTGACCCCGACAGGAAGATCACCTCTTTCTGGACCATGGGCTTCAACCAGCATACGCGTGGTGTCTGGGCCAACGGCCTGATGTATAACGTACACCTGTTAACGGGTAAAATTTCCGAGCCGGGCAATGGACCGTTCTCACTGACCGGACAGCCTTCCGCTTGTGGTACTGCACGTGAAGTAGGCACCTTCGCCCACCGCCTGCCGGCCGACTACGTGGTCATGAAAAAACCGCACCGCGACTTTGCAGAGAAAATCTGGGACCTGCCTGAAGACACCCTGCCCGGTAAGAAGGGCTACCACGCAGTACTGCAAAACCGCATGCTGAAAGACGGCAAGCTCACTGCCTACTGGGTTCAGTGCAACAACAACATGCAGGCCGCGGCCAACATGAACGAGGAGACCTTCCCTGGCTACCGCAACCCGGATAACTTCATCGTAGTCTCCGACCCCTACCCAACCGTCACCGCAATGGCCGCCGACCTGATTTTACCGACAGCCATGTGGACGGAAAAAGAAGGCGCCTACGGCAATGCCGAGCGCCGCACCCAGTTCTGGCGTGAGCAGGTGAGTGCGCCCGGCGAATCCAAGTCAGACATGTGGCAGGTGGTCGAGTTCTCCAAACGCTTCAAGGTTGAAGACGCATGGCCGGAAGAAATTATCGCGAAAAAACCCGAGCTGCGCGGCAAAACTTTATATGAAGTGTTGTTCGCCAATGGCCAGGTTGACAAGTTCCCGAAACAGACGGTTACCGACAGTGACGGCAACAAGTACAGCAACCACGAAATGGAAGACTTCGGTTTCTATATACAGAAAGGCATGTTCGAAGAATACCGCCGCTTCCAGCATGAAGGCCCTAAAGTCGGCCACGAACTGGCGCCGTTCGATACCTATCACAAGGTTCGCGGACTACGCTGGCCTGTTATTGACGGCAAGGAAACCCTGTGGCGCTATCGTGAAGGCTATGACCCGTATGTTAAAGCCGGAGAAGACATCAAGTTCTACGGCAGGAAAGACGGCAAGGCCAACATTATCACCGCACCGTACGAACCGGCTGCTGAAAGCCCGGATGATGAATACGATTTATGGTTGTGCACAGGCCGCGTGCTCGAGCACTGGCATTCCGGTTCTATGACACGCCGGGTACCGGAACTGTATCGTTCATTTCCTGATGCGGTCATCTTCATGCACCCTGATGATGCCAAAAAGCGTGGCTTAAGTCGCGGCCTGCCCGCCAAGATAGTGAGCCGCCGTGGTGAAATTACTGCACGCATAGAAACACGCGGACGCAATAAAGTACCCGAGGGCCTGATCTTCGTGCCCTGGTTCGATGCAGCGCGACTGATTAACAAGGTCACACTGGACGCCACTGATCCGCTGTCCAAGGAAACGGACTACAAGAAGTGCGCGGTCAAGGTGGTCAAGGCCTGATAACGCTGTTGCTGCACCATGAATACACCGAGCCCTGAAAAAAAGCGCAGTGCACCCAATTCGGCCAGCCGTCGGCGGTTTCTTGTAGATACCGCACGTACGGCCGGCAGCATTGTGCTATTCAGCCTCGGTGTCGGCCTGTACTCACGCCAGTCCGCCTCGACGCCCGCCCAGGCACTTCGTCCTCCCGGCGCACTGGATGAAGACAAGTTCCTCGGTGCCTGTGTACGTTGCGGCCTTTGTGTTCGAGACTGTCCTTTCGATACATTGGATCTGGCAAAGCTGGGTGACCCGGTTACCACAGGCACACCCTATTTCATTGCCCGCGATGTGCCGTGTGAAATGTGCGATGACATTCCCTGTGTCAAAGCCTGCCCAACTGGCGCCCTGGACCACAGCCTTGAGAATATCGACGATGCACGCATGGGGCTTGCTGTTCTGATTGATGAAGAAAACTGTCTCAACTTCCAGGGACTGCGTTGCGACGTCTGTTATCGCGTCTGCCCCGCAATCGACAAGGCCATTACACTGGAACTCGAATCCAATATGCGCAGTGGTAAACATGCCGTGTTTATCCCTACTGTGCACTCAGACCACTGTACCGGTTGCGGCAAATGTGAACGCGCCTGTGTGCTTGAAGAAGCTGCGATAAAAATACTGCCTATACAACTGGCAAAAGGCGAACTGGGTCATCATTATCGCTGGGGCTGGAAAGAAAAAGATAAGGCTGGATCAAGCCTGGTAACTCCGGATGTACAGCACCGTTACAACCTGCCGCAGGGTCAGCGTTACGATTACGATGGCAAGGGATTGATCTTCGATGAAAATAACGGCTCGTCAAGTGAAACGCCTTTTGATAGCAATCCGCTGAATACATTGAAACGTGGAATGGAGCAGGACCAGTGAAACGGTTACACAATCCCGGCGCTGATGCTATCAAGACCAAAGGCTGGCTGCGGGCAAATAAATGGTTACTCGCTCGCCGCTTCACTCAGCTATCGATACTGTTACTGTTCCTGCTTGGCCCCTGGTTTGGAATCTGGCTGATCAAGGGCAACCTCAACTCAAGTCTGATACTGAATGTACTGCCCTTAACCGACCCCTTTGTATTACTGCAGTCTTTGATATCAGGACATATTCCTGAAGCAACCGCTATCACCGGGGCAATTATTGTGCTGGTGTTCTACATGCTGGTTGGCGGCCGCGTTTACTGCTCGTGGGTTTGCCCGGTAAACATGATTACAGATGCAGCACACTGGTTACGCGAACGCCTGGGTATAAGTGGCGCCTCTCGCCTGTCTCGAAATACACGCTACTGGCTGCTCGGCGCCGTGCTTGTACTGGCTCTGTCTACCGGTAGTATTGCCTGGGAAACCGTGAATCCTGTATCGATGGTGCATCGCGGCCTGATATTCGGCATGGGCCTGGCATGGGTTGTGATAGTCGCTGTTTTCATGTTTGATTTTCTCGTCAGTCGCCGCGGCTGGTGCAGTCATCTTTGCCCTGTAGGTGCTTTCTACAGCGCGCTTGGAACACACAGCCTGGTCAGGGTGCGTGCCGATGCACGTGATCAATGTGACGACTGCATGGATTGCTTTATTGTTTGCCCTGAGCAGCAGGTTATACGCCCTGCACTAAAAGGCGCCGACAAAGGCATTGGCCCGGTGATCACATCAGCCAACTGCACTAATTGTGGCCGCTGCATTGATGTATGCGCCAAAGATGTATTTCATTTCGGAAACAGATTCAACAACCAAAGTTACAACAATCCGGTTCATGAGCATACACATGAACGCAATAAAGAACATACCAATCATTCTACTGGAGCAGAGGTTTTATGATGATTAAAAAACTATCCATAATCGCATCTATTACGCTTGGGTTGCTTGCAGCCACTGCCATATCCATGCCGGCAAACTCAGCTGAAATCGAATCACTGCGTGGCAGTTCGGAGCTGGACCAGGACAGCAAGGCGCCTGAACTGAAAAAGTATGCAAAGGACGGTGAACCCATTGCGCGTGATTATGTTCAGCAGCCACCGTTGATTCCACACAAGATTAAAGGCTACAAAGTCAATCTTAAATCCAACAAGTGTTTGTCGTGTCATAGCTGGAAAAATTACCGCGAGGCAGGCGCAACAAAAATCAGCCAGACACATTTTGAAGACAGGGATGAAAATGTATTAGCAAATATCTCGGCCCGCCGTTACTTCTGCACCCAGTGCCATGTACCCCAGGTGAATGCACAACCATTGGTTGAAAATCAATTCGAGCCGATAACCGCTATTTCCGGAGAATAAGAACCAGAGCCAAAACCTATCTATGGAAACAAGTTATGAACAGTAATAAATCAAATGAATGCAGCGGCGTTATATGCCGTCTGTGGCAAGTTCTGAAAAAACCTTCTGTAACATATTCGCTTGGCGCTCTGCTCACTGTTGGCTTTGTTCTGGGAATTATCTTCTGGGGCGGCTTTAACACGGCAATGGAAATGACCAATAATGAAGAATTTTGTATTTCATGTCATGAAATGCAAGACAATGTCTTCATGGAATACAAGGAAACCATCCATTACAGTAATCGCACCGGTGTGCGCGCCACCTGTCCTGACTGCCATGTGCCGAAAGAATGGCATTACAAGGTTGCACGCAAGATACAGGCCAGCAACGAGCTGCTACACAAGGCACTGGGTTCCATCGACACACGTGAGAAGTTCGAGGCCAAGCGCCTGAAGCTCGCTAAAAATGTCTGGCGTGCGATGGAAGAGACGGATTCACGTGAATGCCGCAACTGCCATAACTTCGAGTTCATGGACTTCGGCGAACAGGGCCGGCGGGCGGTCAAGCGACATGCACAAGGCCTTGACGAGGGCAAAACCTGCATCGACTGCCACAAGGGCATCGCACACGAACTGCCGGATATGCACGACGTCGATCCGACCTCGGTTGTCGGTACCCTCTGATCTGGCAACATATGCTACAAGAGAACCTCATCTCACAACAGATAACATAAGTAGAAAACCGGCCAGTTGGTTCATATATCTGCCAATAACCAGCTGGCCAGTTGCTATGAAACCTGCTCTCATACTATCGCCAGAAAAGAGGAATAGCGCTCCAATGTCGCAATAGACAAACTATCCATCCTTATACACCTTAATCCAGCTTCATTCCTTCTCTCTATTTGGAGTCTTCACCCCATCAAGTGGGTAAAAATTCAAATGATTGCCACAGAGTCACAGAGAACACAGAGGTTTTAGCCGCAAATAACGCGAATGCTTTTATTAAAGCTACCATTC
>DAOWLL010000622.1 GCA_030641945.1 Gammaproteobacteria bacterium
ACTAATGCTTTTGATCTTGAATGGGCGCTAATGGCCGAATTTACTCTGTTAGCAAATTCATATAAAGGCCTGCTTTAGGTATTTACTGAAATGAGAAATAGCAGTCAGTATCAACCAGACTTATTTAGAGATTCCCTGATAATCACTTACATTCTATTTCCTTTTACGCCTTTTTACGGGTACAATTTTACCGCTCTTAGCTAAACTATCTCGCCTAATCTATCCCGGAGTAACAGACATGGACGATGCTGCGCTCAATTATCTACGTAATACTTTTGGTTATTCTGACTTTCGCCTGCAACAAGACGAAATCATCCAGACATTAATTGATGGCAGCGATGCTGTTGTGCTTATGCCAACAGGTGGCGGCAAATCACTGTGTTATCAAATACCCTCTCTGGTTCGCCAGGGCACCGGTATTATCATTTCACCCCTTATTGCACTCATGCATGACCAGGTCATCGCATTGCAACAACTGGGCATTAATGCCGCCTACCTCAATTCAACACTTGATGCACAAACATCTCGACAAACTGAAAAGGATTTAATCACTGGCAAGCTGGACATGTTATATGTTGCCCCGGAACGACTGACAACTGGCAGTTTCCTTAATTTACTGGCGCAAACAGAGATCTCACTTTTTGCCATTGATGAAGCCCATTGTGTATCACAATGGGGACATGATTTCCGCCCGGACTACATCCAGCTATCACTACTGCATGAACAGTTCCCAGACATTCCCCGAATCGCCTTAACCGCAACCGCTGATGAAAAAACGCGTGCCGAAATTAAACGCCGACTGGCTCTGGGCCATGCAAATGAGTATATCTCCAGTTTTGACCGGCCCAATATCTGTTATCGCATAACAGAAGCACAGAGTAATGCAAAAACGGCATTATTACGTTTCATTCAGAATGAACACGAAAATGATTGCGGCATTGTTTATTGTCTCTCACGGAGAAAAGTTGAAGCCATAGCGCAGTGGTTAACTGAAAAAGGTTTTACTGCTTTGCGATACCATGCCGGTTTGTCTACAGCTATTCGAGAACAGAACCAGCAGCGATTCCTCAATGAAGACGCTGTCATTATCGTTGCCACCATCGCTTTTGGCATGGGCATAGACAAACCCGATGTACGCTTTGTGGCGCACCTTAATTTACCTAAAAGTATGGAAGCTTATTATCAGGAGACCGGTCGGGCAGGGCGTGACGGCCTGCCTGCTGATGCCTGGATGAGTTACGGCCTGCAGGATGTGATTACACTCAAACAAATGATGGCAACATCAACCGCTGAAGAACAGTACAAACGTATTGAACGCCATAAACTTGAAGCCATGCTGGGTTTTACTGAAATCACCGGTTGTCGACGACAGGCATTGCTCAACTATTTTAATGAAAAACTAAAAGAGCCCTGCGGTAATTGCGACAACTGTATTACACCCGCTGAAACCTGGGATGCCAGTGTTGCTGCACAAAAGGCACTCTCATGTGTACATCGCACGGGACAACGTTTTGGTGTCACCTATCTGGTTGATGTATTAACCGGAAAAGACAATGAACGCATAAAACAGTTCGGCCACAATAAGCTCAGCGTTTATGGCATTGGCAGTGAATATG